>JAQURM010000013.1 GCA_028715605.1 Desulfovibrionales bacterium | reverse complement strand
TTTCCCTGAATAAGAAACCTTTGGTATCTCTAAAGCCATTCCTTTCCCTCCTTACAGTAGCTGTCAGCGGTCAGCTGTCAGCTCAGGTCCAAAACAAGTCTCTTTTTGCCTTGTTGCTGAACGCTGATAGCTGAAAGCTGAATGCTTCTTTATAGTTCTGCTTCATCCAACACATGGGGAACCCTCTTCTCCCACCCGATGGCCATGATATGTACACCCTGGCATAGGTCCTTCATCCCCTTCACTAATCGTGCCGCTATCTCAATACTGGTCTTGGCTTTGTCCTTGGTCTCCGTCATCTCTTTGATCAGATATTCGGGAACAAAAACTCCGGCCACATTTTTGTTCATAAAGCGGGCCATACCCGCCGACTTAAGCAGGATCACACCCCCCAGGATTTTTGTCTTATACCCCTCCACCCGTCTCATGAACTTCGCAAACAGGTCCAGGTCATAAATGGCCTGGGTCTGAAAAAACCGGGCACCGGCTTCCATCTTTTTTTCCATCTTTATAATCTGTAAATCAAGCGCGGCCTCGGTATCCGCACCTGGGTTAACTACCGCACCGGGAAGAAAATCAGTAGCCCCTTTAAGCTCATTCCCAACCATGTCCGCGCCGCCGTTAAGTTTGCCGATCACCTCCAGCAGACTCACCGAGTCCAGATCAAACACCGGCTTGGCCTGGGGATGATCTCCAAGGGTCGGATGATCCCCGGTGAGCGCCAGGACGTTTCTGATCCCCAGTACCCAGGCGCTGAGGAGGTCGGCCTGGAGGGCCAACCGGTTTCGATCCCTGCAAGTCACCTGCAGGACAGGATCGATCCCCATATCCGTCAATAAGTGGCAGACGGCCAGGGAACCCAATCGCATGACAGAACTCTGCATATCGGTCACATTAATGGCATCAACACGGTCTTTTAAGATGGACGCATCTTCCAGAAGAACACCCGTATCAGTCCCCTTCCCAGGCCCGATTTCCGCCGTGACTAAGAATTTATCCGATTCTAAAGCCTGTCTGAAACTCATTTTGCCACCCTCTTTTCAATATCAGCCACAGAGCGCATAAAGTTTTTCATCTGCCGTTTATCTCTGTAGCTTGCAGTTTCAGCCTTCTTTCGCCTTCAGTTCTTCCCTAATTACCCTACCCGGGTGAACGGCCCAGCCCTTTATTTGCGTCTCGCCTCTTAAATAATCCAAAAGCCCCAGCCGCTTTAGTCCATGGTATATCTCCTGCCAGGCGCAGGGGCGATCTTTAGAAACCTCACACTTACCCTCCTGGGAGCCGCCACACGGCCCATTGAGCAGGCCCTTAGCACAGCGTGTCACCGGGCACACACCGGCCGTCCTCCCCAGGATACAATCGCCGCAAGCCATACACATTTCAGTCCAGACGCCCGGTTCTTGTTCAATGCCGATAAACTGTGTGTTGAGCGCCGGCAGAACACGTTTGTCCGGAAACCGTCTGGCCACAGCCTGCACGCCGTTGCCGCAGGCCATAGAAAGGATGGCTTCATAATCCTGAATTTTCTCCTCCAGGCGATCGATGAATTTATCCGAACACTGCCGGGGAATCATGCCCTTTTCTACGGTCAGTCCCTCTCTGTCCGTCGCCAGATTTTCGGCCAGCCTTGCCACCTCATCCGGCCCGCCTGCGGAACAGAACGTCATGCACATACCACACCCTACTATCAGAACCTTTTTATAGGGAGCGATCATGTGTTTTATTTCCGCCAGGTCTTTTTGTGTAGCAATAATCATATCCCGCCTCCCCGTAACTGCCGGCCACTAAGACACAACATCACCAAGATTTTTACATTCTTTGTGTATCGGCGGCCTTGCGGCAAAAACAGACCCCCTCTTGCCGGACCTAGCTGGCAATGGGCAGTGAAACTATAAACGTGGTACCCTTGTTTTCCTCGCTCTCTACATGAATGGTACCTCTGTGGAGGTCGACTATCTTTTTGACAATAGAAAGGCCCAGCCCTGTGCCGGCTATATTTTTGGTTATTTCCGACCTGATACGATAAAACTTGTCAAAGATACGCTGCATATCGGACTGCGCGATGCCTATGCCGGTATCTACCACCTTGATGCGCAGATCTTGACCGCTTTCGTATATATCGACTGTTACCCGCCCACCGCCGGGTGTGTACTTGATCGCATTGCTGATCAAGTTGAGGAGAACCGCCTCTATTCCGTTACGGTCACCACTTATGAGCGGCAAATCTTCAGTTACGTGCGTCTCGAAAGTTATATCCTTATCCTCAGCCGACATGGCCGTCAATTCGACCGTCCGCTGCAGTATCTCCCGCAGATCTAAGCGTTCTATCTGTTGTAAGACCTTCCCTTCCTCAATACGGCGGAAGTCCAAAAGGTCGTTGACCAGGGTAATCATCCCTTTGGTTTTTTCCTTGGCCTTCGCAAGCAGGTCCTTCTGTTTCGCATTAAGCTCACCGGCCAGGCCGTCTACGACTACAGAGAGCTGCATCAGCATGGAACTCAAAGGCGATTTTAGTTGATGGGAAACCATAAATATAAAATCATCCTTTAATGCATTCATACCGCTGATGCGCGCAACATCGTGGATTAAGGCTACCGTCCCAATCGGCACCTCATCTCTATTGATCACGGGATTGACATGGATCCTTAGACGTTTATCGCCGGTCTCCAATAAACAGACTTCATGGTGACCTTTGGGGTGCTCGACAGGTTCTACTCTGGCGGCACATAGCAACTTCTCCAGTTCCTTATTTCTTATGAATTGTTGAACCGGGCGCCCCAACTCGTCACATGATATATCAAGCATATCGGACGCCTTTGAATTGCAAAATACAAGATTTCCATGTAGGTCGGTAACCATAATCCCGTCGGCAATACTGTCAAAAATGGCCCGCATGCTGTCCGATCCACAGCCCTGAAGGGATCGCCTCTCTCTTTGCAGAGCTTCCAACTCCCGCTTTAGGTGAAATCTTTCTATGGCCCGGTCCATCTTCGTCCAGAAGCGCTCTGTAGTAAACGTCTTTCGTATGCAGTCGTATGCCCCGGCGTGTATGGCCTCAATGGCCTCTTCACCGCAATCTGCAGACATGGCCAGGATCAGCATCTCGCTTCTCGCTTTCCGCAGAGTCTCCAGAAGCGGCATGGCTCCCAGGCGTGGGAGTTCAAGAGACAGCAGCATTATATCAACACCGCCCGGATTTTTCTGAATAAAATCCAATGCCTCTCTGGCGGTTTCAAGCACAACAACGTTATACCCCCGGCCGGTTAAAAGTTGATTTACTTTATTAAGGACGGCGATGTTGTTTTCCACTACTAATATGTTCGGTTTAGTCAGCATAAATCCGTCTTCATGTTTACGGGCTCAATAACCGTTCCACCCGCCTCGCCAACTCAGCAGAATCGACCGGCTTGGCAATATAGTCATCGGCCTCGGTCATTAGACCCATTTCTTTAGTGTAGGTCGTCTTGAATATGGATTGGTCCACCGCGGTGAGGAGAATGATTGGTATGTGACTCAACTTTGGATCGGACTTGAGAACGACGCACACATCATACCCATTCATTTCCGGCATCATTACGTCCAGGATAACCAGATCCGGCCCCGTGGTCCGGACCTTATCCAGACCTTCCTTCCCGTCGTGGGCTAAGACAACCTCGTAAGCCTTACTCTCAAGGAGAAGTTTGGCTGCCGCACAAAAATCAACGTCATCATCTACCATCAATATTTTCTTACTCACGGCCATACCTCGCTGTCGAAGTTTTAACCACGAATGAATCCGGATTAATCATCGGTTAATTGTCGGTTGTCTTTGTCACTTCGTGGTCAATTCGTGGCAGAACGCCTCTTATCCAAAATCCTCCCCACGCGTTCCAGCAAGACCTTGCTTTCCACAGGCTTTTCCACATAGTCGTCTACATCAAGCTGCACGCCCGTCTCCAGTTCGTAGCGGCGCTGGCTGACCCCCTCCCTTATGGAGCTGAGGATAATAATCGGCATATGGGCATATTTGGCACGCCTCGGATCTTTAAGGGCCTTACACACCTCAAAGCCATCCATTTTGGGCATAAGAAGATCAAGGATAAGTAAGTCCGGCTGCTCTTCCTTGAGGCGTGTCAGGCATTCTTCGCCGTTGCAGGCAGTAACTACTGTATAGCCGACGGATCCGAGTATCATCTCCAGGGTCTCACGCATATCCGGATCGTCATCCACTACCATAATCTTTGCATTCGTTCCCATGAGCCCTCCTTCATACGAGTTACGGGTTACGAGTTACGCGTTCTACTCCATGCGAAACGCAATCCCCGCAACGAGCAACAATCATTACACTATCGGCCTGGGCATCAACCCTGCCTCCTCAACAATGCGCGGCACGACATCCTCCCAGGCCACAGCCATGATATGAACGCCGTGAACTCCTTCAATCTCCTTGACCTGCTCAATGATCTCGATGGCTATCTTCAGGCCTTCTTCCTTGGCGTCCTTGGCCCCTTCCATCCGGCTGACCAGTTCCCTCGGTACGGAGATGCCGGCCACGTTCTTGGCCATGTACCGCGCCATGCCCACGGATTTGATGGGAATAACCCCGGCCAAAACATGCACCTTCTCATGCAGGCCCTCGTCTCTGGCCATGGCCATCCAGCGGGAGAACCTCTCCACATCAAATATCCCCTGAGTCTGGATGAAATCAACCCCTGCCTTTATCTTCTTGGCCAGTCTTCTGACCCTGAACTCAAAAGGATCCGCAAAGGGATTGGCCGCAGCGCCGATATAGAGCGGGATATCGCCCGAGATATCCTCTCCGTTCATGAACTTCTTCTCATCGCGCATCCTTTTGACCGTCTGTATGAGCTGAATGGAATCAATATCGTAGACCCCCTTCGCCTGCGGATGATTGCCGAATCTCTGGTGGTCACCGGATAGACAAAGCAGATTACGGACTCCCAGCGCCACGGCGCCCAGAATGTCGCTCTGAATGGCGATCCGGTTCCGGTCGCGCACCACCATCTGCATCACCGGCTCTATACCCAGTTCCCTCAGAAGAACGCACCCGCTGAGGCTGGACATCCTCACGATGGCCGTCTGGTTGTCCGTTATGTTCAAAGCGTCACAGCAGGTCTTCAGGAGTTCCCCTTTGCGCTTGACCACCTGGCCCGAAGTTCCCTTGGGTGGCCCGCACTCCGAGGTTACGGCGAACTGCCCGCTTTCCAGTATTCTCTCCAGACTGCTTCCCGATTTCATACTTTCAGATCCTCTCTCACAATCTTCCGCGGACCACCGTGGGGACTCGCCGACCAATCCTTTATGGGGAAAATCTCGTCAAGCTTGTCCAGTCGATTGAGACCCTTCAGGCGGTCATATATCAGCTGCCATACGCAGTCCACGTCCTTGCTTATCTCGCATTTCCCATTGACCGAGCCGCCGCAGGGGCCGTTGAAGAGGCCTTTGGAACACCGGGCTATGGGACACAGTCCGCCGGTCATGTCCAGAATGCACTGGCCGCAGCCGGCACAGCGCTCGGACCAGACGCCGTGTTCCTCCGTGACTCCCATGAATTTGGTGTTTAGTGCGGGGAGGAAAACGGTGTTCGCATAGGTATCTGCCAGGAAATTGACGCCTACGCCGCAGGCCATGGACAGCACCGCGTCATACTCGCCTATGGACCCGGAAAGCTCCTGAAGATACTCCGGATCACACTGCCGGACGAGGGTCTTCTCCACGATCTCAACGGGTTCCCCTTTTTTCTTGCGGTCCATGCGAATCAGCGACGAAAGGATCTCCACCTCTTTGGCGCCGCCGGCAAAACACACCGTTACGCAGGTGCCACACCCAAGAACCAGGATCTTTTGGAACCCCTTCAGCATCTCGACAATTTCAGCAAATGGCTTCTGTTCGCCAACAATCATACGTTATTCTCCTCGTAACGGACTGGGCCCTAGTTTTTTTATCCGATCTACCATTTCCCTGGCCACTTCCGCAAAGCGCCCGCCCTGGGACGCGGACATATTATACATCTCCACCCTTTCCGGCTCAATGCCCAGGTCGCGCAGGAGCCCTTTAACGTATTGAACCCGTTTTTTCGCCTTGAGATTTCCGGTCTGGAAATGGCATTCCCCTTCCAGGCAACCGGCCACATAGACACCATCCGCCCCATCCTCCAAGGCCCTGAGGATGTGGATAATATCCACCCGTCCGGTGCACGGAACGCGTACGATCCGGACATTGGATGGGTATTGCAGTCGCGCTGAGCCTGCCAGGTCAGCCGCAGAATAGGCTCAATACTTGCAACAGAAAGCTACGATAACTGGAGTAAAGTCTTTCAACCTGCCGCCTTTCTCAACAGAGCACTGCATCCGGCAATGACCTGTTTATCTGTGAGATACTTGAAACTGATGGCTTTGGCCGGACACTCGGCCACGCATATTCCGCAGCCCTGACAGCTGGCCGGATCGATCTCGGCTTTGCCCTCTGCGTTGATGGCCGGGACATGATAAGGACATAGTCTGACGCAGGTCAGACAGGACACACAAAGGTCCGGGTTGACGGAGGCCACCACACCCTCGATCTCGCGACACCCTTTGGACAGCAGGGCACCGGCCCGCCCCGCTGCTGCTTTGGCCTGAGAGATACTCTCCTCCATAGGCTTGGGATAGTGCGCCATGCCGCAGACAAAAACCCCTTCGGTCGTCAGATCGACCGGCCTCAGTTTCATGTGGGCTTCGATGAAGAACCCGTCATCGTTAACCGGCACCTTAAACATCTCCGCCAGCTTCTTCTGCCCCGTTGACTCGATCGCCGTGGCCAGAGAAACGAAATCAGGATAGATCTCCAGAGTCTCGCCAAGAAGCCTATCGGTCACCGCCACTTTCAGACGAGAGGCGCCGGCGGCGCCGGCCACCAACTCCACCCGGGGTTTGTCCGCCGGATCGTAGCGCAGGAAGATGACTCCCTGCTCCCTGGCCTGGCGGTAGAGGTCCTCCCGTTTGCCATAGGTGCGCAGGTCGCGGTAGAGGATGTAGACCTCTATTTTCGGATTCAGCCTCTTCAATTCCAGGGCGTTGGCTATGCTGTGCGTGCAACAGATCCGGCTGCAATACGGGTGGTGCTCGTCACGGGAGCCGACACACTGAATGAAGACAGCCGATTGCGCTTGCTTGATCCTCTCCGGTTCTCGCGCTATGACCTGATCCAGTTCGACCCCTTGATAGACATTTGGATCTTGTCCGGCCAGGTATTCTTCCGTCCTTGCCGGCCCGGCGCCGGTAGCCAGAATAGCCGCACCATGTTCAATCTTGCGTGTGCTGCCGTCCCCACTGGACACTACCATCGTCTCAAAATTTCCCACCGAACCGGTAACGCTCTTGAGCGTAGTCTGGAGATAAACCTGTACGCGTTCGTGGGCTGTGACGGCCTCAACCATGCCGGCTACGTAGGACTGGATATCTTCTCCCTGCCATGTCCACCGCAACGAGGTCGCCTGGCCGCCGAGGTATTGGTCCCTCTCTACCAGGTGCACGGTGTGGCCCTGGTCAGCCAGCTCCAGAGCGCTGACCATGCCCGCCACGCCGCCTCCCACTACAAGAACGTCCCTGCTGGCGGGCAGCTTCATGCCGGGCAGAGCCTCGGCCAGACGCATCTTGGCCACAGCCATACGGATCAGGTCTTTGGCCTTTTCTGTAGCTGCTTCCGGCTCATTGCGGTGAACCCACGATCCCTGATCCCGAATATTCACCAGCTCAAATAGAAACTTATTGAGTCCGGCTTCACGCAGCGTCTGCTGAAAGATAGGCTCATGCGTGCGCGGGCTGCAGGAGGCTACCACAACCCGGTTGAGCCCGTGCTCTTTGATGACGGCCTTCATCTTCTCCTGGGTGTCCTGAGAACACGTGAAGAGGTTGGACTCGACGTAGGCCACACCAGGAAGGCTGCCGGCGTAGGCCCTCACACCTTCAACATCAATCACGCCGCCGATGTTGATGCCGCAATGGCACACAAAGACGCCCACCCGCGGTTCTTCTCCGGTGACGTCCGATTCCGCAGGATAGCTCTTTTCCTGCGACATGGTATGTCTCACCTCGCTAAGGAGGGTAGATGCTCCGCAGGCGGCGGCGCTCGCTTCCATGACCGACTGGGGGATGTCCTTCGGCCCTTCGGACGCCCCGCAGACATAGATACCCGGACGCGAGGCGGCGACGGGAGAAAGGTCTCCGGTTGCCACAAAACCGTATTGATCCACATCCACATCCAGCCGTTCCGACAGATCAACCATGGCCGGCGCCGGCTTGAGGCCCACGGACAGGACCACCATATCAAAAGGCTCCGCGCTTATGCGACCGTCCTCGGTGGCATACCGGAGCAAGAGCCCCCCATCCTCAAGAGGACTGATATTCTGGATACGGGAACGGATGAAGCGGACGCCGGATTCCTCTTCCGCTCGTCTGTAGTACTTATCGAAATCCTTGCCTGAGGTGCGCATGTCCATGAAGAAGATAGCCGTGTCCAGCGGTTCCGCGCTGTGCTCCTTGGCAATGACCGCCTCCTTGATCGCGTACATGCAGCAGACCGCTGAACAGTAACGGTTGGTCCTGTCCCTCGATCCTACGCACTGTAGCCAGGCGATCTTCTTCGGGGGATTGCCGTCGGAGGGTCGCACCAAGTGACCGCGGTAGGGGCCGGTAGCGCTCAGGATCCGCTCAAACTCCACGCTCGTCACCACGTTGGGGGAATTGGCATACTGAAACACCGTACCCTGCGACAGACCGCAGCCCGTGGCCACGACAATAGAACCCACCTCAAGCGTTACTTCCCGGTCGGTCTGGGTCAGATCGACGGCCTGCGTGGGACAGTATTTGGCACAGGCCCCGCACCGTCCCGGCTTGTTGAGCCAGATGCAGTTTACAGGATCAATTGCGTATTTCAGGGGAACGGCCTGGGGATATTGAATATAGGCCGCTTTCCTCCGGGCAAGGCCGGCATTGAATTCGTCTTCGACCTTCTTTGGACACTTCTCGGCGCAAGTCCCGCAGGCAATGCACTTCGTCTCGTCTATGTACCGCGGGTGCCGCACAATCCTGACTTTGAAGCGGCCTGCCGCACCGGAGACCCCCTTCACCTCTGAAAGTGTCAGAATCTCGATGTTCAGGTGCCTTCCGCATTCCACCAGTTTTGGTGAGAGTATGCACATGGAGCAGTCATTCGTCGGAAAGGTCTTGTCCAGTTGGGCCATCACGCCGCCGATGGCCGCCGACCGCTCCACGAGATAGACAAAGAATCCGGACTCCGCCAGGTCAAGCGCCGCTTGAACGCCGGCGATTCCTCCGCCGATAACCAGTACCGCACCTATCTTGGAATCGACAACAGCCTTCACCTTATTTGCCACCTATACAATCCGCGCATGCCTTCCGAAGAAGTTCTTCGGGACTCAAAAGTTGCTCATGCCCTCTTTCTGCAAGAAAAGAATTCAACATCTCCGTTCGAAACTGTTGCCCAAGCCTCTCCAACTGTTGCCATCTGGCCAGGAACGACTTGGGGATGTAGCCGTTTTCGACGGCCATCTGCCGGAGAATGACCATGGCTTCGCTGAATCTCACGTCCTGCGGGCAGACAAAGGAGCAGGTATTACAGAGAGAGCAATACCATATGGTATCCGAAGACAAGACCTGATGCTTCTGCCCGAGAAGGATCATATGAATGATCTTCCGCGGATCAAAATCCTCCCTGACCCCGCTCACCGGGCAACTGGCCGTACATGTACCACAGGCAAAACAACGTTTAATGCTGTCCCCGCCCAACCTTCGGGCCAAGTCAAATTTGAATTGCGGATCAATCTCGTTCTTGGTCATAGCCGACATACTAGTCTCCAATCTATTACCCGTTATCCGTTGTCCGCCGGTGAACGGTGAACACTCATCTTAGCGGGTTCGCCCCCAGTTTTTCCGCCCGTTCGGTCATCTCTTTGACTGCCCGGACGAAACCATGAGGATCCGAGGCGCCGATATGAAACATCTCCAGGCGGTCACCGCCTAGGCCGATTTCCTCCAAAAGCGTCTTGGTATAAGCTACCCGCTCTGCGGCCCGCAAATTTCCTTCAACAAAGTGGCAACTGCCGATCTCGCAGCCCCCCACGAATACAGTATCCGCTCCAGCCTCAAAGGCCTTCAGAATGTGCTCGATGGATATTCTGCCCGTGCACGGATACTTCACGATCCGGACCGTCGGTGGATACTGTAACCGCTGGGATCCGGCCATGTCCGCGGCTGTATAAGTGCAGTACGTGCATACCAGTGCCTCGATCTTAGGCTGAAATTCCTTTGAGGTCTCGCCTGTCTCGCCCGTCACATTCGTGGCCGGGACCGCCGGTTGTGGTTCCATATTCTGTCTTTCCTTCCTTTCAGCTCGCCGCCCGGTCAAGCTCGTACAGCGCGCTTATCTTGGCAACGTACTGTTCATCCGTATTGTGCCCGACGGTGATCGCCCCGCGCGGACAAGCACTGGCGCAATTGCCGCAACCCTGGCAGGCGGCAGCATCGATAACAATCACTCCCTCGTCCTCATCGAACCGGGGCACTCCGTAGGGACAGGTGCGGACACAGGTCAGGCATGCGATACATTTCTCCGCATCAACGTGTGCCACATCCCCGCCGGCAAGCATCCTCTTCTTGGACAAAATGGTACACGCCCTGGAAACCGCGCCCTTGGCCTGCGCGATGGACTCGTCCACAAACTTGGGGCCGTGTGCCAGACCGCACAGGAAAAACCCGGCGATGGCAAAATCAAGCGGCCTCAGCTTGAGGTGCGCCTCCATGAAGAAGCCGTCCTGGTCCACGGGCAGTTTGAGAACCCCGGCCAGCTCGGCGCTGTCCCCCTGCGGCCTTACGGCCGCGCTCAATACCAGACGGTCCGCCCTGAGTGCCACGTCCGTCCTGAGGTTCTGGTCGTAGACATTCACCGTGAGATGCCCGTTCCCGTCCGTAATCTCAGGTTTCCTTCCCGGTTCGTAGCGGATGAATCTCACACCCTCTTCGCGGGCCTTCTTGTAGTACAGCTCCTTGAAGCCGAAGGTCCTCATGTCCCTGAACAGGACATAGACATTCACACCGGGATTCAGTTCTTTCAGTTTGCGGCTGTTCTTTACGGCGGCCGTGCAACAGATCCGGCTGCAGTAAGGGTGCTCCTCGTCCCTGGAGCCGACACACTGTATCATAACCACGTCCCGGATGCCCTTCAGATCACCCGCGTCACCGGCCAGTTGCTGTTCCATCTCTCTCTGTGTGAGAACGCGGCCGTCCTGACCATACAGGTACTCCTGAGGTTTGTACTCCTGTCCACCTGTGGCTATGATGGCCGCTCCATAGGAGATGCTGATCCTCTGACCGTCTGCGGCGATGGTACTCTTGAACTGACCCACATGACCACCATAGTCAACAACCCTGGCATTCGTATACACGGTAATGAGCGGGTTTTCCTTCACCTTCCGGACCAGCCGTCCCACGTACTCCGCCGGGTTCGTGCCGTCCTCCGTATAGTGGATCAACCTGGCGTTGCCGCCCAGCTCGGCCGTCTGCTCCACGAGGCATGTCTCGTAACCGTTTTCGGCCAGCCCCAGGGCCGCCGTGAGACCTGCCACGCCGCCTCCGACGACAAGTGCCTTCGGCGTCACCTCGAAAGGCATGTCCGCAAGCGGTTCCAGACGAGCGGCCCGGGCCGCGGACATCCGCACCAGATCCTTGGCCTTGCTGGTGGCTTCCTGGGCGTGACCGGCATGTACCCATGAAGCCTGATCGCGGATGTTGGCCATTTCGAAGAGATACTTGTTGAGGCCGGCTTCCCGCAGCGTATCCTGAAAGAGGGGCTCGTGAGTGCGCGGCGAGCAGGAGGCTACAACCACGCGGTTCAGTCCCTGCTCTTCGATGGCTTTTTTCATCTCCTGCTGGCTATCCGTGGAGCAGGTGAAAAGGTAATTCGTCGCATACACCACGCCGGGCAGGGACTTTGCGTATTCGGCCACCTCTTTGACATCGATCACACCCGCGATATTGATGCCGCAGTGACAGACGAAGACGCCGATACGCGGCTCCTGGCCTTGAACGTCCTTCTCCTCCGGGTGAGATTTTTCGCTGATCATGGTACCCCTGGCATCCGACAGAAGGGCTGCCGCTGCTCCCGCCGCGCTGCTGGCTTGGGCAACGGTATCCGGTATGTCCTTCGGACTCTGGAAAGCGCCGCTGACGAAAAAACCTTCCCGCGAGGTAGAAACAAGATCCAGCGGCTGCGTCCGGCAGAAACCGAACTCGTTCAGCGCGACGCCGAGCTTGCCGGCCAGTTTCTGAAAGCTCGAATGGGGACGAAGCCCCACGGACAGCACCACCAGGTCAAAAACCTCGGTCTGGATGCGTCCTGAGACGTCCAGGTAGCTGATCTCCAGTGTCTTGTCCTGCGGATTTTCCACTATTCTTGAAACCATGGACCGGATATAACGCACACCCTGCGACCGAGCTCGTTCATAGTACCGGTCGAATCCCTTGCCCTGGGCACGAATGTCGATGTAGAAGATGCTCGGTTCTATCCCCGGGTCATGGTCTCTCGAAATAAGGGCCTGTTTCGTGGCGTACATGCAGCAGACGTAGGAACAGTATTCACAACCCACCGTCGCGTCCCGTGAACCCACGCACTGAATCCAGGCGATTCTCTGCGGTTTCGTCCCGTCGGAAGGCCGCT
Source organism: Desulfovibrionales bacterium (assembly GCA_028715605.1). Classification (NCBI taxonomy): domain Bacteria; kingdom Pseudomonadati; phylum Thermodesulfobacteriota; class Desulfovibrionia; order Desulfovibrionales; species Desulfovibrionales bacterium. The sequence continues at coordinate 35,540 of JAQURM010000013.1, read as the reverse complement.
GGATGTGCCCTTCGAAGGGGCCGCCGGCCGACAGAACACGCTCGTAGTCCAAGCTGGTCAATACGTTGGCATAGCGGCCGTACCCGTACTCGCCCTTGAGCCGCGCGTTGAACGTCTCAAACCCAGGCGAGAGAATCACGGCGCCGGCGGCAAGCTCTACGATCTCATCCTGTTGTTCGAAGTTGATGGCCTGGTTCGGACAGAACTTCTCGCAGGCACGGCACCGTCCCGTCTGGAAGTAGATGCACTTGTCCCTGTCGATGGTATAGACGAGAGGAATGGCCTGGGCAAAACTCAAGTAGATGGCTTTCCTGTATCCCAGCCCCTGGTTGAAGTCGTCCCGCACTTTCTTGGGACATTTGCTGGCGCACAGACCACAGCCGATACATTTTTGCGGGTCAACGTAGCGAGCCTTCTTCCTGACGCTCACGCGGAAGTCCCCCGGGTTCCCCAGAACGTCGACAACTTCGGCGTAGCTCAAGATCTCGATGTTCGGATTCTTCGCCACCTCGATGAGTTTCGGCGATATCATGCAGGTCGAACAGTCGTTCGTGGGAAAGGTCTTGTCCAACTGAGCCATAACCCCGCCGATGCTGGGCCGCTCTTCCACAAGATACACTTTGAATCCCGAGTTGGCAGCGTCGAGGGCCGACTGCATTCCGGAGATACCACCGCCGACAACCACTATGGCACCAGTCTTTCCGCTTGTGCCCGACTCTCCCTGCTTAACCATTGCTGACACTCTCCTGCCTTCGCTCATGTGACTGCGCAAAAATAATCACTTCTCCCGATTTGACTTAAGGCGCAAGCCCCGCCTGCGTCAAAAGGGCCGTAGGATCCACAAAGTGGCGGGAAAACCAGGTACTGACATCCCTATGTCCCATGGCCAGACCCATGAGTTCCGTAAAATACAGGACGGGCAAGTAGTAATCGGTTCTCATGGACTGGTTTATTTTGTCCTGATACATATCCAGATTGGCCTGGCACATCTGGCAGGACACGGCGATACAGTTGGCCCCGGCCGCCACGGCCCGCTGGTACAGTCTCCCGACCAGTTCGAAAACCAGGTACTGCCTGGGAATGGCGTGGCTCGCTCCACAGCAGTCCGTCTTGTACGACCAGGGAACTACCTCGGCGCCTAGGCACGCCAGAATACGGTCCATGCTCATCGGGTTTTCGCAGTCGTCGGCGTCCGTAATTTTAGGCGGACGGCTGGACATACACCCGTAGTAACAAACGGCTCTTATCCCGGCAAGCGGCCTCGTTACCTTTCCTTTGATTATATTCAGTACTTCTTCGCGCCCCATATAGTTGGCCAGGTCCCATATCCTGACGCGCCGTTCACCGGAAGCGGCATCCTTTTCGGCAGCCTTGAGCCGATTGTAGCAAAGGGGACAGGGCACCACCAGATCACGACCCGCGCGGCCGGCTATAACCAGGTTCCTGCGTGGAAGGCCGATAGAAGCCCTATGGTCGATGCTGTGGGCGGAGCTGGCGCCGCAACAGCTCCAGTCCGCCAGCTCATCCAGACCGATTCCCAATTCCTGGCAGACAGCGTGGATCGATTCGCTGTAGTCTCTGGCCGTTCCTTCCAACGAGCAACCGGGGTAATAACTGACTTTTTCCATAGGTGCCTACTATTTCAAGATTTCCCTGATCTCTGTCTTGCCCTTGATACCCTTGGGGAAGAGGCGCATGCGGCCCTTCTTGAACATGGCCCAACCGAGGGCGAGTTCTTCGCCGAGGGTTTTGTCTTCCAGTTTGGCCTTCAGCTCCCCGCTCTCCCTCAGGTAGGTTCCCACGAGACCGGCTTCGAATACCCGGCCCCGTCTCCTTATCTCGTTCAAAAACGCCCTGTGAAAGACGTATGTCTTGGGCTGCGGAATCTCCATTCCGCTCCGGATCGCCGTTTCCTTGAGGTAGTCCATTATTCCGGCCACATCTACCGCGTTCGGACAACGGGTGGTGCACGTCTCACAACCCGAACAGACCCAGACCGTGTTGCACGCGAGAACCCGCTCCCGCTGTCCCATCTGAACCAGACGAATCACCTGATCGGGGTAGATGTCCATAGCGAAAGTCAGGGGACAGCCGACCGTGCACTTTTTGCACTGGTAGCACGCGGAGACCTTGACCCCGCTCTCACTTTCCACCGTCGCCAGCCACGTGGGCTCTATGCGCATCGCGTTTTCCATGTGTCCATCCCGTGCGGTCAAATGCCCGCCGCCTTGATGATGTCGATGATCTTTTCCTCATGACCGGGGGCCGAAATGTGTACCCCGTCACATAAGTTCTTTTCCTTCATGCTCTTGATGAGCCGGACCGCAACTTCCACTCCCTTGTCTATACCTGACCCTTCAATCTCGGCAAGGATATTCTCCGGAACAAACAACCCCGGGCGACTGCCGTCCCGGTACGCCGGGACCTCGTCAGACACCAGGAGGCGAACACCCGCCAGCAACTTGACCTTTTTTTCTCTCGCCTCCTTCAAGAAGGGTTTGAGATTGTCAACATTGAACACCGGATGGGTCACCACAAAGTCAACTCCAGACTGGATCTTCTTTTGGAACTTGAAAAGCTGCGGCTGCAGAGGATCGGCTTCCGGATTGGCCACGGCCCCCACGCAAAATTCAGGCATGCCCTGGAGCGGATGTCCGGTCATATCCTGGCCCTGTACGAGACCGCGAATGGCCTCGACAAGTTGAACAGAGTCGATATCATGGACCGGCATGGCATCGGTATGGTCGCCAAAAGAAACGTGATCGCCGCTTATACAGAGAATATTTCTTATCTTTAAAAAAGCCGCCCCTAACAGGTCGGATTGTAAGGCCATACGGTTTCGGTCACGGCAACTGACGTGCATGATCGGTTCCCCGCCGCTCTCCGCGAGCACCCGGCAGAGGGCCCATGGGCTCATGGTCATGACCGCCCCCGGGTTGTCCGCCACACCAACTGCATCAACGACGTCCTTCACATCCTTGATGGCCGACATCACCATGCCTACGTCCGTACCTTTTGGAGGGGCGATTTCCACAGTCACCAAGAATCTTCCTGAATCGAGGGCTTCTCTAAACGATCGTGTCATCTTTCTTTAGTCTCCGTTTGTAGGCTTCGTGGATCAATACCGCAGGAAATGCCTGTCTGCTGTTCTTGCGGGGTGGAAGTGTCTCGCGTATCTGTGCCAGGCCCCCACGCACCGCCAGACGCTCATATATCTTGGCCCAGGCGCAATCCATCTCCGGGTTGATCTCACATTTTCCGTGCCGCGTCCCGCCACAGGGGCCGTTCAGGAGGCCCTTGGCACACATAGTTACCGGACAGATGCCCGCCGTCCTACCCAGCACGCAGTCCCCGCAGGACCGGCACCGTTCCGTCCATACGCCGGGTCCCTCGGCCACTCCGATAAAAACCGTGTCCAATCCCGGAGCTACCGTGCTGCGGTCATAGACATCGCTGAACAGTTGGACCCCCGCCCCACATGCCATGGAGATCACCATGTCATAGTCGGACACGTTGACTCTCTTACCAAGGTCAACCAGGAATTCCCGGTCACATTGTCTCTCGACAGTGGCTTCGTCCACCTGCACCCTCTGCCCGTCCAGCTTCAAGGCCATGCGAATCTGAGAAGCCAGGATGGAGACCTCTTTCTCGCCTCCGGCCAGGCATACGGCAACACACGTACCGCAACCCACAATCAAGACCTTCTTGTGTCCGGAAACAATTTGTTTGATAGCGTCAAACGGTTTTCTTGTCGCAACGATCACGGCTAATCACCCCACAATACCTTCGGTCTATACACATCAACTAAGTGCCCCGCGGGCTCCTCGCTCGTTCCTTGCCTGTTCGGGTGCCTGGAACTTGGGTCCCTCTGTATGAGAGGTCAGATGCCGGCTGCCCCGGCCTCGTCTCTTCCCATGGCATTGTTCGCATCTCCTCTGCCCACAACAATTGCCCCTCGCGGGCATTCCACCGTACAGAGCCCGCAAGCGCGACACTTCAGCGGATCAACCTGAACAAAGGCCCTCTTATTCTTTCCCCGGTAGATGGCCTCGAACAGACAGACGCGGGCGCAGGTCAAGCACCCCACGCAGCGTCCCGCTTTCACTCTGGCCACCTTGCCCCAGCCCTGCAGAGTCGGAAGATCAACGTATTCCCCTTGAACCGCCATCTGGCGCAGGGCACTGATTACGGTACTCATCCGCACTCCCTGCGGGCAGGCAAACCGGCAGGTGTCACACCGTGTGCAGTGCCAGATCATTTCTGAAGAAAGAAGCCTGTCTTTGAGACCCAGAATGACCATGTGTATGATCTTTCGCGGGTCGTACAGGGGGTTGTCCCTGCTCACGGGGCAGATGCCCGTGCACGTGCCGCAGGCAAAACAGCGCCTGATGTCTTCCGCACCCGGCATATCGGCCAGTACGAACTTGAAGTCCGGATCCAGATCTTCCCTACGTATAAGTGCCAAGCTTGTTCCCAATGTCATCACCTGTCACGTTTCTTTCCTTAGGCCAACGTCCAGCGTCCATCCTTCTCCGAGACTTGCCCTTTCTTCCCCAGTTTGCCCAGGTACTCCCCGATCTCCTCAGGCGACCACCCCACCCGGCCGGCGAGATCGGCCGTGCTCAGCGGACCCTGTCGCTCCAACCTGAGCAATATCTCCTGGCCCCCCACCTCGGACTTCACCATGAGACCGAGCTTTTCGTCGATCTTCCGTTTCACCACGTCAAGCCCATAGTCGCCTTCCTTCCGGAAGTCCTTGGCCAGATTGCCGAGGCCGGCCCGCACCTTCATGATCCCCGCAGCCTGTCTGGCGGCAGCGAGTTTCACCAAAAGTTCCTCCCGTTCCTTTCCCTCAACCTGGCCCATGGGTCCCAGGCCTTCTATCTTTCTAGTGAAGGCAGTAATGAGGTCCACGAATCGCGGGGCCTCGGCAGCCGAGACCCAGTCAAGGGCAAAACGCTCGGGCTTGACCCCCACCTCCTCAAGAATGGCATGAACCAATTCGGCTGTCAGTACGGCGTCGTAATTACCAACCTGGTAATGGCATTCACCCAGGTGTCAACCGCCGACGAATATCCCGTCCGCTCCGCAGGCAAAACCCTCCAGAACGAACGTGGGGTCAAGCCGGCCGGTGCACATGATCCTGATGGTACGCAGATTCGTTGGGTACTGATACCGCCCCACCCCGGCCGAATCGGCCGCAGCGTAGCAACACCAGTTGCAGAGAAAGCCGAGTATCTTTGGTTTAAATTTGTCATTGGTCATTTCGCTCACTCCGTTCGCTGTCATTAGTCACTTGTCATTAGCTATTAGTTATTTGTTGATTAGTTAATGGTTTCCCTTTTTCAAATTCCCAATAACCAATTGGACTCCAAAGCTGCCAACTGCCAGCCAAGGACAACCAATGACCAGTGACCAATGACTAATGACTACCGCCAAATGCCCGTATCTGGGCTACTATCTCTTCGTTTGTGAAGCCGCCCATGGAGATGGCCATGGTCGGACAATGGGAGGCACATATACCGCATCCCTTGCACGACGCGGCAATGGTCTCCGCCTTTTTCTTCTTGTCCGCCTTCACGAGCCGTATGGCTTTGAATGGACAGAGGCTCTCACATATGCCGCACCCGATGCACTTGTCTTTATCTACGCTGGACACGATCGGTTCTACGGCAACCACTCCCTTAGCCAGCGGAATACAGGCCTTTGCCGAGGCCGCCTTCGCCTGGCTGATGGACTCATCAACGGGCTTCGGTGAATGGGCCAACCCACAGACATATACCCCGGCTACTGCCAGTTCAACCGGACGCAGTTTGACGTGGGCCTCCAGAAAAAAGTTGTCCGCGGTCAAGGGAACCTTGAGCATTTTCGCCAACCCTTCCACATCCGAGGGAACAACACCCACGCTCAGAACGACCAGGCTCGGCTCTATCTTCACCTTTTCTCCCAGCAGGATGTCAGTAAATTCTACGGCGACTCTTCCCCCTTCCTCTGATACCACGGGTGGATTTGAGCTCTCGTATTCTACGAACACGACTCCCTTTTCCCTGGCCTGGCGATAGTAGTCCTCCATGAAGCCGTAGGTCCGGATGTCCCGATAGAGGACGTAAACATTGGCTTTGGGATTCAATTCCTTGAGCTTCAGGGAGTTTTTGACCGCCTGACCGCAACAGAGCTTACTGCAATAGGACAGGTCGTCACCCCTTGATCCGGCGCACTGAATCATGACCACGTCATGGATCTTTGTGGCCTCTTCAGGCGACGACAGAATTTTTTCCAGCTCCAGCTGAGTCAGTACCTGTTTTGACTGTCCATACAGGTACTTGCTGACCTGATGCTCCTTGCCACCCGTAGCCAGGACCACCACGCCATGCCCTATCTGCTCCGTGCCGTCCTCGACGTTGATCGTGGTGCTGAAGTTGCCGATGTATCCGGAGATGTCCTCAATACCGGCGCTCGTATAAACCCTGATCCGGGGATGACTTCGCACTTTGTCTTCGATTTCGCTCAGAAGCTGTTTCGGATCTTCACCGGTCAGAACGGTATTCAGCCGCCTCAGATTACCGCCCAACTGGGCCGACTTCTCCACCAGGAAACAGTCGAACCCTTGCTCGGCAATGCTGAGCGCCGCGGTCATACCTGCAATGCCCCCGCCGATTACCAGGGCCTTCGGGATCACGGGTACGGTCTGTTCCGGGAGCGGATACAGCAACCGCGCCTTGGCCACAGCCATCCGCATCAGATCCTTGGCCTTGGCCGTAGCCTCTGCCGGCTCATGGGCATGCACCCATGAGCACTGGTCCCTTATGTTGACCATCTCGAAGAGGCAACGGTTCAGTCCGGCGTCTCTCAACGCCTCCTGGAATGAAGGTTCATGGGTGCGCGGGGTACAGGCAGCCACCACCACCCGGTTAAGGTTGTGCTTTTCGATCATATCCTTAATGCCCTTCTGGCTGTCCTGGGAACAGGCGTAGAGGCTCCCGTCGGCCGATACCACGTTGTCGAGCGTAGCCGCATACTCAACCACTTCGGGAACGTTCACCACCCCGCCGATGTTGATTCCACAGTGACAGACGAGAACGCCGATCCGCGGCTCCGGCGCCACCTCCATTTCCGGAGGATACTCCTTTTTCACGATGGCCGTACCACGGACTTCGCGCAACACCTCCGCCGCGGCCGCAGCCGTGCCCATAGCCTGCATAACGCTTTCAGGAATATCCTTCGGTCCTTGAAAAGCACCGGCTACATATACTCCCGGCCGCGTCGTGCTAAGGGGCAGCAGCGTCTGGGTACGGCAAAAATCGTGTTCATTCAGCTTGATGCCGGCAACCTTGGCCAGCTTCTGCGCATCGTCGGGAGACTCGAGGCCAACCGACAGGACAACCATGTCGAAGTCCTCTTCATGGTGGTGTCCCCGGCGATCTACGTACGAAAGTCTGAGGCGGTCGTCTATCTCCGAAATACCAGCTACTCTGCTCCGTATGAATGTAAGGCCGTATTGTTCCCGTGCCCGTTGCCGACTGGCGTCGAAACCTTTGCCCGGGGTACGCATGTCCATGTAGAACAGGCAAATATCCGTATCGGGTGCGTGCTCCTTGACTATCGTGGCCTCCTTGATGGAGTACATACAGCAGACGGAAGAGCAATACCCGTTCCCGGAGGTAAGGTCTCTCGATCCGATGCACTGGAGGAAAGCGATCTTCTTGGGGTGCTTGCCATCGGACGGCCTTATTATCTCTCCTTTCGAAGGCCCGGAGGCACACATAATCCTCTCGAATTCAAGACTGGTCACGACATCCGGAAAGCGTCCGTAACCATACTTCGAAAGGACCTCGTCGGAGATCCGCCCAAACCCGGGAGCAAGTATCACTGCTCCCACATTAAGATCCAGCCATTCTTCTTTCTGACTGAAGTCGATGGCCTTGGCCTGACACGTCGGGACGCAAATCTGACACGTCTCATGATTCAAGAAGAGACATTTCTTCGGGTCAATGTAAAACGCTGCGGGCACCGCCTGCGCGTAGTCCTTGTGCGGAGCCTTTGTGATAGCCAGTCCCTCGTTGTACCCGTCCGTCACAAAGACCGGACAATACATAGTGCACTGACCGCAGGCCGTACACAGGTCCTCGTCGATAAACCGAGGCTCACGATGTATTCGGGCGGTAAAATTCCCCGCCTCTCCCTCCAACGACTCAAGACCGGCATTTGTAAGAATCTTTATGTTAGGAGACCGACCGGCCTCCACCAACTTCGGCGCCAGGATTCAAAGGGAACAGTCATTGGTTGGAAAGGTCTTGTCGAGACGGGCCATGGCCCCGCCGATCGAACCTGTCTTCTCCACCAGATAGACATAGAAACCCATGCCGGCAAGGTCAAGGGCAGACTGGACGCCAGTCACACCGCCCCCGATTACCACTACTGCACCCGACTTGGCACCTTGTTCTCTACCCATAACTCTTTACTCCCTGGAATATTTACTAACGAAAAGCGCACACAAAATATAAAAAACCATAGGCTATAATTCTCTGCGCATGGCCATGTCAAAGAGTACCCGTTCCTTCTTCTGGTGGATACCGAGGGCCTCGCGCCTGCTGTCGATGGCCTTTATCATCCATCGCGCCATTTCCTCCGGTGTGTCTTCGACCCCCCAACACCCGCCGTACAAATTGAGCATCTCTTTGAAAAGGTAATCCGTCATGACCTGACTCTTGGTAGTCGGGAAGGTGTGACCGAAGACAACGTTCGCACCGCTGGTTACGCAGTACTGGCCGATGGCTATGGCCTTTTCGCTCATCCATTCCGGAGCACAGCCTACGGCGGGAATCTGGCTGATATCGTCTCCCAAACCGCCTTCGTTTACAATCTCCGTAGCTGCGATAAGGATGCGGCTGTTGTCAACGCAGGATCCCATATGGAGTACGGGGGGCATACCGACCGCCTCGCAGACCTCTTTCAGCCCCGGTCCGCAAAGGCTGGCCGCCTCCGGGGTAAGGAGTCCTTCACGCCCGCATGCCGTAGCCGCGCACCCGGTCACCAGTACGAGCACATTGTTGGCAATCAGTTCCTTCACTACCGTGGTATGCACATATCCGGAGCGGACACGGGCGCTGTCACAGCCGACCACAGCGCCCACACCGCGAATGCGTCCGTTAATTATGTTGTCGTTCAACGGCCGATAGGAGGCCCGGAAAGAGCCGCCCAACATGTGGTTAATCGTCTCGTGGCTGAAACCGGCCACGACGTCCGTCTTGCGCTGCGGGATATTTACCTGACCCCTTTGCGGGTAACGAGCGATAGCACGTTTTATAATTTTCCTGGCTGTTTCCAGGGCATCGTGATGGCCGAACTCGATGTGCGTAGCCCCAGGTATCTTTGCCCTCGGGGAGGTAGTAATAATCTCGGTGTGGTAGCACTGGGCCACGGTCGGGAGAGACTGCATGATGCACTGGATATCCACTATCATGGCTTCAACAGCACCGGTAGCCAGGACTATCTCCTGCTGGATGAAGCTACCTGCTATGGGTATGCCGTGGCGCATGAGAATTTCGTTACCTGTGCAACACACCCCTGACAGCTGCACTCCTTTGGCTCCCACCGCCTGGGCGGCTGCCAAGATTTCCGGCTCCTCAGACACCATGGCCAGGGCCTCAGAAAGGAGCGGCTCGTGACCGTGTACTACGACGTTGACCTGATCTTCTTTCAAAACACCGAGATTAACGGTAGCCCTGATGGGCACGGGCGTGCCGAACATAATGTCTTGCAATTCGGTGGAAATCATGGAGGCGCCCCAGCCGTCGGCCAAGGCGCACCGCGTCCCCTGCAGGATGAGGTTGGCAAAATCCTGGTCGGTTCCCATATGGGTACGGTGCATTATTTCAACGACCTCACGGTCTATCCCCCGTGGCAGGACACCCAGCTTTTTCCAGAGTTCCCGTCGCTTGGCGGGAGCGCGTTTTATGAAGCGCAGCCCTCCCTCCTGCTTACCGAACTCCGCCAAAGCTTTTTCACCGAGATCGATAGCGATATCCTTTATGCTCCGCCCCTCAGTTCTGATCTCGAAGAGTTGAGCCGTGGAAAGGAGTTTCCTCTCGTCCTTTATGGTGTACGGAGCCTCGCCTCGGACGGACGCCAGGAAGCCCATGACTGTTTCCCGGCCATGGTCAATGTGGGCCGCCGCACCGGAGGCTATCATGCGGCAGAAGTTCCGGGCCGCAGTCGTTGCCGGCGTGGCCCCGCAGATGCCTATGGACTCCGGGACACCTTCAATCATCATACAAGGCCCCATAGAACAGTTGCGACAACAAGTGCCTCCTGCTCCAAACTGACAGCGGTCTAAACCTCTTCCTTCTACCCGCTGAACAAAGGTTTTAACCCCTTTCTGGTTAGCAAATTCAAGGACCTGATTGCTGGCCTCACATTCGATGCCCGGGCAAATCGAAGGGCAAAAGGCCATTCTCTTCCTTTCCATGCTCATTCCTCCACAAATTGAAAAAATAACTTATTGTGAACAATAATGTCGTTTATGACATAAGTCAACCTCAGCTATTAGCCTTAAGCTGAACAGTTATCTTCCAGACTACGCTACGCGGCCCTGTTCTTTGGCGGCCTCGACTGTATTCTGCATAAGCATGGTAATAGTCATCGGACCCACACCGCCCGGCACGGGCGTAATCGCTGAAGCCTTTTCTTTTACGCCGTCAAAATCAACATCACCCGCCAGGATGGCCTTACCCTCCGCTGTCTGCCCTATACGATTCACGCCGACATCTATCACCACCACACCTTCTTTGACCATGTCCGCCGTTACGGTCTTAGGACGGCCGGCGGCCACGATGAGGATATCCGCCCTCCGGGTATGAAAGGCCATATCTTTGGTACGGGTATGACAGACCGTAACCGTGGCATCTGCGCCTTTCCCTTTCTGAATGAGCATGTTGGCAATCGGCTTGCCGACGATATTGCTTCGCCCCACAACCACTACTTCGGCCCCGGCTGTCTCTACGCCGGAACGGATGAGCAGTTCCTGGATACCATGGGGCGTGCAGGGCAGAAAACATTTGGTTCCGATCATAAGTTTGCCGACATTTACCGGGTGGAAACCATCGACATCCTTAGCCGGGTCAATGGCATAAAGGACCTTAGTTTCATTAATATGCTTAGGCAGTGGCAATTGTACCAGTATTCCGTTAATCTTTGGGTCATGGTTCAACTTGTCAATCAAGGTCAGGAGATCGGTCTCGGATGTATCCCCCGGCAGATCAATCCTCTCTGAATAGATGCCCAGCTCCGCACATGCCTTCTCCTTCTGACCCACATAGACCTTTGAGGCCGGATTATCCCCGACCAGAACGGTGGCCAGGCCGGGTATGATATCATGTTTTGCCCTGAGATTGGCCACTTCCTCCTTTAACTCCGCCCGGATCTGCTTGGCAATCTCTGTTCCGCTAATAATCTTCGCTGCCATCTTCTTCTCCTTATAAAGCAATCGGCAATCAGCGGTCAGCAGTCATCCATCATTCTTTACTGAAAGCTGATAGCTGTAAGCTGAACGCTTATTCTTAAAATAGTCCCTTAACCTTACCGGTCTTGACATCCACATCTATACGGCGATAGGCCGGATCCGAACCTGTCCCCGGCATGAGGCTTATAGCGCCGGCTACCGGAACGACAAACCCCGCGCCCTTATAAACCAATATATCCCTAACCGGCAAAGTCCAACTCTTAGGCACACCCTTTATATTCGGATCGTGGGACAGACTCAAGTGGGTCTTGACCATGCACGTCCCAAGCTCAGCCATCTCAGGATCCTTTTCCATGGCCTGGAGCTTGGCCGCCGCCTCCGGGGCAAAGCTGACGCCATCGGCCCCATAGACCTCCCTAGCAATAAGCTCTACGCGTTTGGCCAACGGCGTTTTTAGATCATAAAGAAACTTGAATTTGGTCTTTTCCTCACAGGCATCGATTACTGCATCGGCAAATTCAAGGGCTCCTTCACCGCCTTTCAGCCAGTGATTGGACAGGGCTACGCGAGCCCCGGCGGCCTCGGCCAGCCGGCGCACCGCGGCGATTTCATTTTTGGTATCTGTATGGAAGGCATTGATACAGACCACGGGATTAATCCCGGCCTTCTTTACCGTCTGGATGTGGTGTATAAGATTTGCCGTACCTTTTTCCACCCATCCCACGTTTTCGCTTGCGTACTCAGCAGGCATGGGGCGGCCCGGAACCGGGATGGGAGCGCCGCCGTGACACTTCAGAGCCCGTATGGTAGCCACGACCACAGCGCAGTGGGGCTTTAGGCCGCTAAAGCGGCACTTCAGATTCCAGAATTTTTCGAACCCTATGTCGGCGCCAAAGCCGCTCTCGGTAACATGATAGTCAGCCAGTTTAAGCCCAACCCGGTCTGCCACGATAGAAGATTGCCCGATAGCAATGTTGGCAAACGGACCAGCATGAACCAGAACCGGCTGCCCTTCCAGGCTCTGCATCAGGTTTGGATTCATGGCCTCAACCATCCACGCCGTCATGGCCCCGTCCACTTCCAGATCTTTTGTCGTGACCGGCTGCCCGCTCCGGCTGTATGCCACTACAATCCGCCCCATGCGCTCGCGCATATCAGCCAGGCTTGTGGATACGGCCAAGATGGCCATGACCTCGGAGCTTACGGCAATAGCGAACTTCGATTGCATCTGAAACCCGTCCATCTTCCCGCCGATTCCGATTATGATATTTCGCAGGGCCTGGGCGCAAAAGTCCATAATCCAGCCCATGGCCACATTCTTGGGATCGATATCGAGCCTTTTCAAACCTATCTTCTTCAAACGGTCGTCGGAATAGTTGAATTCATGCTGCATGCGCGAGGTAAGGGCTACCATGGCCAGATTATGAGCATTCATGATGGCATTGATGTCTCCGGTCAGCCCCAGTGAGAACGGCGTAAGCGGAATGCACTGCGCCAGACCTCCGCCCGCCGCGCTACCCTTGATATTCATAGTCGGCCCGCCGGAGGGCTGCCGGATCGCACCGATTACGCGTTTTTTCCTCTTACCCAGCCCCTCCACCAGGCCCATAGCCGACGTGCTTTTGCCTTCGCCCAACGGAGTCGGCGTGATAGCCGTGACATCGATATATTTTGCATCCGGCCTTTTCTTCAACCGTTCCGTAACCTTGGCAAAATCGATTTTGGCCACATAATGCCCGTATGGCAACAGCTCTTCCTTTTTCAGGCCCAATTCATCAGCCAGTTGATAGACGTCTTTCATGTGTTTCTCTGCATCTTCAGCAATCTGCCAATCCTTATGCTTTCTTGGGTCAAGCGCCATAATAAACTCCTTCCTCTATATGATTTCTCTACTTCTCAAGCACTCCCGGTCAAACACCGCCCGCCGGAATCTTTCAACTCACAGACACAACTTGCATCTTCGCTCAAGACGCAGACAAAATTCAGCTCCTCACCGAAATTGTCCATGGCCACAAAGAGAGGCGCCACGAACTTACCCGCCAAGGCGCATCGGGAACTGGCATCCATAACCACCGCTAATTCCCGCAATCTATCCACATCATCCACTCGCGCCTTCCCGTCCAGCAAAGCTGATAATATCTGGTCTAATTTCTTGACACCCAGACGACAGGGGACACATTTACCGCAAGAGGAAAGACCATCCTTGCGTAACAAGCCCCGCAATCCTTCCGCCAAACAAAATTGAGAATCTGTATAAATCAGCACATTGGCAGGCCTATCGTATATAACCTTTTCATCGCTTACAAACGAGCGTTCAATCGAATAATGGGCTGAAAGCACATCTCCTTCCAATATGGTATCCCGTATAACGGATTCCACATTATCAAGTCTTACCATGTGGTAAAACACAGCCCCGCCAATATCCACAAAGACACCCTTATTACAACGACCGCTGCATACGGTCTTGATCTTACGGATGCTTACCTTAACACCCAGCTCTTTGAACTTCTCCTGGAAGGCAGTTGTAACTTCATGTACCTGGTTGGTACAATTTTCATCCCTGGAGCAAAGGGCGATATAGCTATATCTAGGCTCGGGCACCGGCTAACAACCCTCTGGCTTCCATTTTTTACAGAACTCAGGGCCTAATCTTAATAAGAACTCATTATTTTTCAGCAACTTCCATGCCATAGATAAACTGGTACAGGAAACACTCTTTAATAAATCAACGGACTGATATTAATGATTATTTTAGATATACCCGGAACAACACATCCGCGGGCGTTTCTTCCCTGTGGGGCATTGTACCCCATAACGGGGGAAATACCCCAAAAAGCTAATGCTTGAATGCCCGCTGTCCGGTATAGACCATAGCCACCGGTGGATCGGCCTCATTACAGGCCAAGATTGATTCAAAATCCCTGTCTGATCCGCCCGGATGAACAATGGAGGAGACACCTTCATTTATACCTACATCAACCCCATCGCGGAAAGGGAAAAAGGCATCTGAGACCATAGTCGCACCTTTCAAGCCCGCGTGATTCTCCCTGGTCTCCCGGTCAATCTCCTCTTTGACCGCCTGATCCCTCTTGCCGGCTGCTATCTCCATTTCCAGTGTTTTGTAGGGAATCCCATAGCGGTCGAAACATAGCGCATCTGCATACTTGGTATATGCCTTAAACACGGCGATCTCAGCCACGCCGACCCGGTCCTGCTCGCCGGTACCGATACCCACAGTCACGCCGTCCTTGACGTAGAGAACGGAGTTCGAGGTAACCCCCTGTTCGACACTCCAGCCAAAGAGAATGTCTTCGTACTCCCTCTCCGTAGGCAGCCTTTTAATCCGATATTCCTGCCCCTTATACACGGTATGGGCCGGTTTCAGATCGTCCCTGGTGCGGATGGCATTGACCGGAGACTGCTGGACAATGATGCCCCCGTCCATAAGGCTCTTAAAATCCACGAAGCGGGCGGTTAAATAATCCTCCAGGCGATCCATCCGGCTGATACGTATGATCCGCAGGTTTTTACGCTGTTTCAGGATATCTACAGCACCCTCCTCATACTCCGGAGCCGCCACCACCTCCAGGTAATGCCCGGATACCTCCTCCGCTGTCTCCCTGTCCATGGCCCGGTTAAAAGCCGCGCACCCGCCAAAGGCCGCTATGCGGTCCGCACGATCCGCCCGCCGGTAGGCCTCAGCCAAGGTATTGCCATAGGCCACCCCACAAGGATTATTGTGTTTTACGATAACCACGGCCGGCTTTCGGGTCAAAAATTTCAGAATATTCAATGAATTATCGGCATCAGTGAGATTGGTTTTGCCGGGGTGTTTACCGGCCTGGATCATATCCGCCTCGGTTATAGCGCTTACCAGACCTCGTCCTGGTTCAATGTAATGACACTCCCCGCAAACCAAATTTCCGCCTACCAGCTCATAAAGGGCGGCCTCCTGGCCTGGATTTTCGCCATAGCGCAGCCCCTTTTCCACAAAAATCCCCGATTCATCCGGTATCTTCCAGGCCCTCTTCCGATAAATTAATTTCTGATCTCCAAAGGTAATGGTCATGGCCTCTGGAAAGCGGTCGGCCATAATCGTCTTGTACATCTTCTTTAAGTCTTCCATAGGCCCTTCTCCTTGGTAGAACTATTTTTTAAGATACTGATTAATTAGACCATAATAGTGATCGGGCAAGAATTGTCAACCAAAAGATTCGATAAATTTTGCGTTGACTTATTAAATTAAAAGAAGGTACATTCGGTCAGCAAAATTGGCCTTTAAGCGCCTGTAACTCAAAAGCGAGATGAGAAAGATACTCAACGGCATACGCAGCGTTTTTCTTTTTATATGGCTGCCGGTAATCACCCCGATCTTCAGTATCATAACCATCATAAGTTCTGTCTTTGACAAGAGGGGTAATGCCCCGCATCGCGTAGCCCGGCTCTGGGCGAGGATCGTCCTCCGGGGATGCGGAGTAAAGGTCACCATAGAGGGATTGGAGAACATACGCCGGGGGCAGCCATACATTTATGCCGCCAATCACCAGAGTCAGTTTGATATACCGGCTGTTCTGGGTTATTTGCCTGCGCAATTTCGCTGGCTGGCCAAGAAGGAACTCTTCCAGATACCCCTATTCGGTTTGGCTATGCGTCGTGTCGGGTACATACCTATCGACCGCTCTCACCCCAAAGAGGCCATAAAAAGCCTGGAAGAAGCCTCCCGAAAAATACGGGGCGGGACATCTGTTCTTATATTTCCCGAAGGGACACGGAGTGTCGATGGCCGGCTGTTGCCTTTTAAAATGGGCGGTATTGTCCTGGCCTTAAAATCCGGCTGCCCGGTTGTCCCTCTGGCTATCCATGGTTCTAAGGATGTTCTCCCGCGTGGCAGCCTGTGGGTGCGGCCCGGACATATCAATATCCTGATTGGTCAGGCCATGGAGACCGCTGATTACAAGCCCGGCCAGAAAGGCGCGCTGGCCGCGCGCCTTCGCGAAACCCTGGAATCCTTAATGACCAGGGCCGGGAAGATGTAAGCCGCATTCAGCTTTCAGCGGACAGCCTTCCCTGCGGCCTCCAGGGCTAACATAATCAGCTTGTCTAACAAGGCAGAAAAATCCATCCCCGCCTCCCGGGCCGCCAAGGGTAATAGGCTGGTTCTGGTCATGCCCGGGATGGTGTTTGTCTCCAGGATATAAATCCGGTCATCGCAGATAATCATATCCGTGCGGCTATAACCCCGCAATCGCAAGGCCCGATGGGCTGTGATGGCACATTCCCGGGCATTTTTGGTCAATGAAGCGCTGATTCGGGCGGGACAGATCTCTTTGGTAGCGCCGGCCTGATATTTGGCCTGATAATCAAAGAAAACGTGACCTTCGCCCGGTATGATCTCTACAATAGGCAATGCCTCCAGATCATCATTGCCTATAACTCCGCCGGTAATTTCAACTCCTTTTATATATTCTTCCACAAGCACACGCGGGCTGTATTTAAATGCCTCGACCAGGCCTTTTTCCACCCCTTCCACTGTCTGCGGAATACTCATACCAATACTGGAACCTTGATCTACAGGTTTGATAACGACAGGAAGTCCGAGTTCCGCGGCTATAGCTTCAGCGTTATAAGAACCAGGCCGCATGACCTTGCCACGCGGGATATTCAGGCCGGCCTGAGAATAAAGAGTCCTTGATAACTCCTTGTCCATGGCCAGAGCGCTGCCCAGGACCCCTGAACCCTGATAGGGTATATGCAAGAGATCCAGAAGCCCCTGGATAGTCCCATCCTCGCCATATTTACCATGGAGAAGGACAAAGGCCGCATCTATGCGGCCCGCATCCTTAACCAGAACCTCCAGGTCATAAGCCGGATCATAGCGTATAATATCATACTTGTCTCTATCCAGTGCGCTTTCTACCTGGTCTCCCCCCTTAAGGGAAACCTCTAGTTCGGATGACTCTCCCCCCGAAATCAGGGCTAACCTTATCTTTTTATCTTTGGCCATAATACCCTCAACTCCTTTAAGACATCTTAAATTTGAAGATGCATAGCGAGCGTAATCCCGCTACTTGCAGCGGGGTTAGCGAGCGAATACGATGCATTTTACCTTGCATACGGAGATTCCCCGTCCGCCGTAGGTGGGCTGCGGGGAGCTCCAAATCTCAAATTGATCAGAAATACGGCATCTCCTCTGGTTTTATGGGCAACTGGGCAAAAAGTTTTTTCTCAAGCTCCCGGGTCTCCTCCTCGATCCTGTTTATTCTGGTTATCCTGGCCGGGTCGCCATGCCCATACTTTTCCCGGATATAATCGAATCTATCCCTCAAACTGACCACAGTGGTATGCAAAACCCGCTTATCGGCATAGTTGACTACTTCTGATTCATTAATCGGCGTCCCAATAATCGGCCCTGATAAGTGTACGTGTTGTTTTACTATGTGAGCTACGGTCGGAAATCCCAGTTTTTCAAGGAGGTCTGCCCCGGTCTCAGCATGATTTTCCCCCTGCTCCAGCGCCTCAATCTTCGTGATGTCATGGAGCAGGGCAGCGGCTTCTATCAAAGGAATGTTTAACTTGATGCCGGCCGACATTAGTTTATCGGCAATAAAAAGGGCAACCTCTGCCACCTTACGGCAATGCTGCCGCACATGATCCATTACCTTATATTCGTCCATTAAAGCCAGACATTGCCCAGCGGTAGGAATAGAAACCAATTTTTACCCCGCCTTTTTAGCCCTATGATGCCAAACCTGTTTAAATTATTCAAATAAAATTGACAGCCCCTATGTACGACAAATGCAAAAAGAAATAAAGATAAAATAGGTTAAAAAATTAAGAAAAAAAGAGATATGGAGAGATCTTGTGGTGTTGATAACCTTAGCCAACCGGGAGTTTTTCATAAATAACTTCCTGAAACCATTGGTCTTGACTCTAATTATACAAACTGCCGTCTTTTAAATAAGTTACTCTCTAGTAAAAATAGATATAAAGAAAAAACAGAAGGTTAAATCATCTTTAAAAATAAGAGGGTTTCATCGAGAGAATCGTCTTTAATCACCTTTGACAGAAACCCGGCGAATCTTTATTAAGGAGAGCAGGATTACTTAATTGTCTTTGCCCTAACATTTCAAAAACAAAAAAAATCAGCTTATGCAAGAAATCTGGCAAGAATTAAAAAATTCTCTTAAAAATAAGATTCCAGACAGCAGTTTTCATATCTGGATCGATCCGATAAGCTGCAGCAGCCAGGATGAAAATACCTTTGTCCTGACCTGCCCCAACCGATTCTCTCTAAGCTGGGTGCGGGATAATTATCTGCCATTAATCAGGGACGAACTGGGAACCCTTTGTAGTAAAAAATTAAATGTCCAATTGATAGCAGCATCGGCAGGATCTAATGAAAACAATAGCAACAACAAACCTAAGGCCGATGAACAATTGCTTTTGCCCGGCCTGCAAACTGAAGTGCCTTACTGCAGGCGATTATGTCCCCGTTTTACTTTCGATCAATTTGTGACCGGCAACTCAAACAGCTTTGCCTTCACCATAGCCCAGGCCATAGCGCAAGGGACCAGCACCTATAACAACTTTCTATACCTGCTCTCAAATACAGGACTGGGGAAAAGTCATCTGGCACAGGCCATAGCCCATTACATGCTTGGTCAGGACGAGGCAAAAAAACTAATTTATGTAACTGCTGAAGAATTTACCAACGACATGGTCCGGGCCCTTAAAACAAATACCATCGAACAATTCAAAGAAAAATACCGCACAAATTGTCATGTCCTCCTGCTTGAGGAAGTACACTTCTTTGAGGGTAAACAACGTACCCAGGCAGAACTTGGCCCTGTCCTGGACAGGCTCGCTGAATCCGGCAGGACTATTATCATGACGAGTTCCCAATCTCCGAAAGATATCCCGCGGCTGAACAACGCCCTCCGGTCCAGGCTTAATAGCGGGTTGATTGCCAGCATCCTTCCGCCCGACTATAATACCCGGATAAACATCCTTCAGAAGAAGGCCCAGAACCAGGGGATATCTCTGCCGGATGAGGTTATAAATTACCTGGCCGATACCATCACCGATGACATCCGGCAATTGGAAAGCAGTGTAATCAGCCTGGCCGCGCAGTCCTCTCTCCTCTGTCAACCGATCACCTTGGATATGGCCAGAGAAGCGACCAAATACCTGATAAAGAAAAGGGAGGAAGTCTCTCTGGATCTGATCCAAAAGATCATTTGTCAGTACTATAAGGTTACCCTGGACGTGTTAAAGTCCAAGAGTCGCAAACAGGCTATTTCCCATCCGCGGCATATAGCCGTCTACTTGTCCCGCGTTCTTACCAAGCACTCCCTGGAGGCCATAGGGAAGGAATTTAACAGAAACCACGCCACTATCCTGCACGCAGTTAATTTCGTCCAGCGCGAAATGGAGAAAAAATCACCTCTAGGCTACCAGGTTGAATATCTGACCGAGCAGATCAAAACCGGCACCCATCAGGCCTGACCGGGACGATGGAAACAAAAGTAACCATATAATTTCAAAATCCAAAGTCCAAATAAAATCCAAATGGCTAACTGCCAAAAAATCACTGTTTAAAACTTATCATTGATTTGAACTTTGGGCTTTGTAATTTGAGCTTTGCCAGAATTTAGGCCAATACCACAAAAATAAAAGGCCCTGCCTCATCTATCAGGCAGGGCCTTTACCGTCGGTTAGTCTCCGATTCCGTACTTATTTACTTAATCTTCTGTTACTGTGATCGCACCGGTCGTGCAGACTTCCATACAAGACTGACAACCCAGGCAGTCATCCATGTTGACAGGCTCTGCCTTTCCATCTACCAGCTCCAGCACCTGACCCGGGCAGTTGTCCACACAAAGGCTATCTCCGCTACATTTGTCCTTGTCCACAGTTACCGTATAAGCCATGATACTTAATCCTCCTCTCTACAAATTTGACGACAATCGCCGCCTTACCTAAGATTAGTTAATTTTGGATTGGAACCTATATCACACTTTCACAGCCGAAGCAAGCAGTTTTAAAGGCGACTGGTTTAGGATCCGTTTGTAATCCAAGGCCCTCCTTACCAGTGCGCCGGCCCATTCCCGTATGCCCAAGGCGTGGAGGTGTGTATATGTGGCCAGGACATTTTTGTAGCAAAATCCGTCCCGTTCCCCATCAACACCATATCCGCGGTTAACAGAAAAGGCCATATACACACCGGTATTCTTTTCCCAGGCCACGACACGCGAATAATGAAATTCATGCCCCCGCAGGACAGAACCACAGGCAAAATAAGGATTGGGCTTGTCCACCAGCATCTCCGTATATCCATGCCCCTGCGGCCTCTTCCCAAGGCAAAAATCCACCGGAAGTACACCCGCCATCGGATATACTGTGTTGTCTATACTTATACTTCTTCCTAAATATATCAACCCGCCGCACTCTGCGTAAACCGGAAGGCCTTCTTCTACCCTCGCCCGTAAAGAACCGGCAAAATTCTTGTTTGCTGCCAGAAGCTCGGCATGAGTTTCCGGAAATCCCCCGCCTATATAGAGAGCGTCTAACTCCGGAAGCTGGGTATCCCGCAAGGGACTGACATCTATTAATCTAGCCCCATACTTCACCAATTCCTGGAGGTTCTCAGGATAATAAAACTGGAAGGCAGAGTCTCTAATAACCCCTATACACGGCTGCTTATATGACTTTACAGATAATCTCTCCTTAACAGGCTCATCAACCAGCAATGGCGGGGACTGTACAGCTATATCCCACAGCTTATCCAGGTCCACATACTTTTCTACCATACTGCCTATGGCCATAGCGGCATCCATAGAACTCTGGTGTTCAAAATGGGGCGTTAGCCCCATGTGCCGTTCTGGAAGCCGGCCCTCCTTCAACCGGGGCAGCGCGCCAATGACCGGCAGCCCGCAATAATGCTCTACAGTGCTGCGCACCATAACCTCATGGCGGCTTCTGGCTATCTGATTGAGTATAATGCCCCTGATATCCACCGCCGGATCAAACTTCTGGCAGCCCAGGATCATGGCTGCCACCGTACGCGTGACCTTACTGCAATCAACCACTAATATAACCGGGGTTTGGAGCATCTTGGCCAGTTCAGCCGTACTATAAGTTCCAGCTTCATCTGTCCCGTCGTATAGCCCCCGGTTCCCCTCTATAATTGCACATTCACCTTCATCTACCCGTAACTGGAAGGAAGACATAACCTGCTCTTTACCCATGAGAAATGGGTCAAGATTATAGCAAGGGTGTTCAGCAGCTAAGGTCAGCCAACCCGCATCGATATAATCCGGACCTTTTTTGAAGGGAACTATTTTAAAACCTTTATTGCGCAGGGCCACAATAATCCCCAGAGAAAGGATCGTCTTCCCGGATCCTCCTCTAAGGGCTGCTATCGCCACTCTGGGATAATAACGTTGGATCATTTAGTTAAAAATGATTAGGGGTTATATTACAAAATTAACTGCTATCGCCAAGACTTGAATTACTATTCATTCTAAC
This sequence comes from Desulfovibrionales bacterium, assembly GCA_028715605.1. Lineage (NCBI taxonomy): Bacteria > Pseudomonadati > Thermodesulfobacteriota > Desulfovibrionia > Desulfovibrionales > Desulfovibrionales bacterium. The sequence goes on along the minus strand of JAQURM010000013.1, from coordinate 13,552 downwards.
AGAAAATCTATAAACTCCGCCGGTAATTTTGTCAATAAAAATATCTATAACACCAGGTTCATAGCCCGTCCCTAATACACTAGCCTGGATGTAAAAAGGTTGATTTAATTACCAAAGTTTATTAGAATCGGTCACATTGCAACTATAACTCAGACAGAGGTTAATCCATGACAGAACAAAATACAAATATCGAAGACATCATCAGTTCTCTCGAAAAAGAGGCGTCGGAAAATCCTAAATCGGTCATTGCACTCAGCCGTCTGTCCCTGGTCTGCTGGAAGGGCGGACGCATCGATGATGCCATTCGGCATACCCGAAAGGCGCTGGAGATTGACTCGACAAATGCCTCGCTATATGTCAATCTCGGCGGCTTCTATTTTCAGAAAGGTGATTTGGATGGGGCCATCAGGGAAAATGAAAAAGCCTTGGAGGTTAATCCTTATGTCACACAGGCATATGGCAATCTAGGCTTTGCCTGGATGCAAAAAGGCGAATGGGGTAAGGCCATAGAATTTTTGAAAAAGGCGGTGGATCTTAACAGCGATTTTCCCGAGGGCTGGGCCAACCTGGCTACGGCTTATATCGAAAATGGACTTTATGATGAGGCCATCGAGGCAGCCAATAAGAGTCTTCAGAAAAAACCTGACTTCGCCATAGCCCACAACAACCTGGCCGTGGCCCATTACTTTAAAAAAGAATATAAGCTGGCTGCTGAACACTGCAACCGGGCCATGGAGTTGGGCTATCAGGTTCATCCGGATTTTGTTAAAGAAGTGCAAGCCAAATCTAAATAGAAATTCTTATAAATCGACGAGAAGGATGGTATGAGCATTATAACAGAGGCACAGCCGCCAAAGTGTCCTTTCTGTGGCTCTTTGGTTGACCGGCCGCGTGAATTGAATACCAAAAGGCTTACTGAATTCGCCATGGGCAGGTGTCAATGCGGGGCAGTCTATGCCTGTGATGTCACCGGACACAACGTGGGGGCCGCCATGGTGGAGGCCCTGCTATTTGCCTGCGGCGGGGACTGGGACCTGGCCTGGCAACTTGAACCGGACAAAGATTATATCGAAGATCGTATAGAAAACTACAATGAGAAAGAGCATAAAGTCGTAGCCAAGATAGCCCATGCCCGCGCTGTTCTCCTTTTCATAAGATTGGGGAAGGAGATTAGAGAGGTATCTGAGGACAAGGTACGGGCTGAGCTGGCCAAGGCCCCGGTGATAAACGACGAATCATCCGTCGAACACCCCGGGCGATCAAAATCTTTTTCTAAAAAACTTATCCAGAGGTTAGTTGAAGAGAACCGGGAAGAAGAATTGCTCTCCATGGCCAGGGAAGATAAACGGGTACTGGCCGCGTTGCAACGGCTTTTGTACTCCCCGGATGAGCTTTTACGCTGGCGGGCCGTAGAGATATTGGGAAAAGCAGCCGGGTACGTGGCAGACAAAAATCCGCAAGCAGCCGCCGATCTGCTCAGGCGACTGCTTTCGTCTGCTGCCGACTCGGCCGCCACAAGCTGGGGCTTCCTTGAGGCCAGTGGAGAAATAATAAGTATCCGGCCCGATCTCTTCACCGGTTTTATCCCCCCGCTATTTTCCTTCTTAAAGGATCAAACCTCCCGTGCGGCTGCCCTCTGGGCCATCGGCAGAATAGGTAAACGGCATCCGGAGCTATTAAAAGGCACGCCATTTTTCGGTGTTTTTGATTTCCTGGATGACCCGGAACCTGCGGTGCGAGGCCATGCCGCCTGGGCCTTGGGGCACATGAAGGCCAAAGAGGCCCTAGGCAGCCTGAAAAGGCTTAAAGATGATCGGGCTTGTCTCAGGATATACGATGACGGCAGGGTGAAGGAAAAAACCGTAGGAGAACTGGCCTCTCAGGCCATAGAAAGGGTTACCTGCTCATCTTAAGCGCCAGGGAAACCGGGACTAATTTTCGAGCCTCTTCATATACCTGGCGGTAGTCATGTGCTCCCCAAAGTTCAACGGACAGAGTGAAGAGTCTTTCATGGATTAGATCCAGATTTACAGTGGGATAAACCGTCCCCTTATCAAAGCCGGACTTCCCGCAGGTATAGCCTGCCCCGCGGATAGCGGTTGGTATCCCGTAAAGCCGGCAGGTAATAGGCCTGTATTCATAGAGCAGGCAATGGCCCTGGTCACTGAGCAAGGGACACCTGATTCTGGCTTCAGCCATCTGAAGCACTTCGCTCTCATTATCTTTGATCCCTTCCCTTACCCCGGTAACCTCCAGAAGGGCTTTTTCAGCCCTACGCAGGACTTCCCGGCGCTCCTTGCGTTTTAAGCGCTGATGAAAATGGTAGCTCAAATAAGCGGCCTCAATGGGAAATAATTCAAACACTGCATAGCAACAGTCGGTGCAGCCCGGCCGGCATCTCACACAATCGCTGTGTGTTTCCTGCACCCGCCGGAAGACACTGCCTATCTCGGACAATAACATCTCGTATTTTCGAAATAATCTGTTAAGATTGTCAACCATAATGGCTTTAACTAGTGTTCATCCGTAAACTACCGTTTCCGGCTTCACGCTTTCAGCGATCAGCAATTAGCTGTCAGCAAAAACCTGAGACAAACAACATAGTAAGCTGAACGCTGATAGCTGAGTGCTGATTGCTCATCCGGATTTTTTGGGTTTCCGGATGAAAACTAACTATACAAGGATATCGACAAACGATCAATCTAACATTTTTCAATCATAGGAGCAGTTGATAATGGCCTCCGCCGGTAACGCATACGAACCCAAAATAAGATACCTCTCTTCCTCTCCTTACGGGGATATCGTCCCTGATAAAATCGCGCTGGAGTCTCCCTTACCCCTCCGTCTATCTGATATCGACGGAACCGGGAAAGGCGGCCACAGAATCGGATTGACCTACGGCCAGTATCTGGAAACGATAAAGGCATTTCTATCCAGAGATTCTTACCGGTTGTTAATAGACGCCATGGAAAAGAAAACAGGAAAGATGATTACCTTACAGGATATTGACAGCCTTGCCATCCGCACGGAAAAACACGGAGCCATGTATCATATATCCAGTATAGACGTCATCACCGCGAACAACTTAAACAAGTTCGTCGTAACTACGGCCCTGTCCGAGGCGGGTAAGCTTTATCTGGAGAATGATTTTCACTGGCTGAACTACCTGAATAATAAATTTGCCTTCCCGTATCTGCCCCATGTATATCACAAGGGCAAGATGAAATACCGCACCTCCCAGGGCACCGACGATACTATGCTGATATCCCTGGGAGAATGGCTGGAAGGTTACCACGAATTTCATCTGTCGCCAGACAGCAAAGGCCAGGGCCAAAAGATCGTCGTCTGGGATTCAGATAACGGTTACCGGCATCTATCCGACAGGCAGAGCTATAATTTATATCGGCTGACTTCGAAAATCCTCACCCTCTACTACGATATAGATACTTTTGAACAAATATCCTTATGGCATCATGCCGCCGGGGACTTCATCGTGCGAATAGAGGGCGAAGATATCGACCTGAAACTAATCACCGTGCGGCGCTATGAACCCATGATATCTTTTTCAACGGACGAAAAGAGCAATAAGATGGCCGCGTTGCTCTACTTCTTTGTGCACTTAATGATCCGGATGCGTATGGATCGGTTGGATGGGACCGGGGATGCGGCCTGGGCCAACGATTTTTGTCCGGATGCGGTTATGAAAGGGTTTTATGAGGCACTGGAGATAAAAGAGGAGACGGGGCGTCCAGCTTCCATCGATAAAAAGGAGTTTCTCTCCTCTCTCAAGCGTTTCACCAGGGATGACTGGAAAGATATGGCACACGCCACGCTGCAAACCTACCCTCAACCCGAGGCCGACCTACCTATTATAATGCGCAACTTAGATAACCATATTGAGAGGCTGTATGCGGTGATACAGTCCTTTCAGCCGGATTCTACGGCGAGCAGCACAAGCTCGGCAGACCAAGTACCCTGAAAAAAGTACAGGCTGACCCTTCTCAGGCCAGCCTGTACCTCTCACATTTAACCATTTAAACAGTTTGAACGGCTTAAACAGTATAAACCCTAAATTACCTGGAATTGATTAAGCCATCCAGCCCAAACTATTCCTCATTAGGATTAAGGATAATCTTACCACCGGGCCGGGGTCACAGCAAACGATTATTCTTCGTGCGTGCCCATCTGCGCTTCTTCAGTTATACCCTTTCCCTTGACCCCATACATTGTGGTGCTGCCGCTTGACCAATATTCCATCTTCTGCTCCTGAACCAGGGCGGTAACCGCCTTCTTAATCTCGCGTGGACCTATTTCAGGCGCCGCCTTGCCTATGTCTTTAAAATAAAACTTAGGTTTGGTCTGCTTGTTAGCCCATTCCATAATCTTTGTTTTTAATTCTTCGATATCCATTTTTCAATACTCCCTCAAGTTTTGAGTTAGCCGCACGTTTAAGAGAACTTAAACTGCGTTGTTGTCCTTAGGGTATTATAAGCCAGGGTATAATCATCGATGGTCTTTACGTTGAAGGGTATGTTGCATTTCTCGAATACTCTTTCCCATCCAATCCTTTCAGCCCACTCGCCAATCCGCTCATACTTGTTGGCGTTTTTGGCGTAGGTCTCCAGGATATTTCTGACCGCGGCCACGACTTCCGGCCACCGCGGCGGATTGCTCGGCAGGGCAGGGATAACTACCTTGGAGAACTTCGGGGCGCTGATGCGGTTGGAGATCTTTCCACCCATCATAATAACTACGCAGTCACCCTCGGCATCCATTAGCGGCATGGCCGGGCACATGGTGTAGCAGTTGCCGCAGAACATACAGCGTTCCCCGTTAACACTCACGCTCTTCTTGCCATCTACCGTAGCCGGCTTGATAGCGCCGGTGGGGCAGGCCGCAATCGCGAGAGGAAGTTCGCAGATCTGGCTGATAACCTCATGCTGCACAAAGGGCGGTTTGCGGTGGAACCCTAGGATGGCGATATCCGAGCAGTGGACCGCGCCACACATATTTAAGCAGCAAGCCAGGGCGATGCGTACCTGGGCCGGCAGATCCATGGACTGGAAGTGTTTGAAGAGATCATCCATCACCGACTTGACGATACCTGAGGCATCGATAGCCGGAGTATGGCAATGCACCCAGCCCTGGGTGTGGACGATGTTCGTCACACCCGCGCCCGTGCCGCCGATCGGGAACATCGGGTTGGCCTTCAGATCAGCCTTCAACGGTTCCAGTTTGGATTTGTTATCGACCATAAACTCGATATTGTTACGCGTGGTCCAGCGGAGGCAACCATCGCAGTGCTTGTCGGCGATCTTGAGGGCATCGCGTATCAATTCGATACTCATGAGTCGGGCGGCGCCTACTCTTACCGTATAGACCTCGTCGCCACTCTCGGCCTTGTGCATCAAGACCCCGGGCTCGAGTATCTCATGATACAGCCACTTGCCAAAGTTCTTCTTTATCACCGGCGGCATAAACTCTTCGTAACTCCGCGGGCCGATATCTGTTATCCTGTCTTTCATAGGATTTTTAGGATCATAACCCATAATTCTCTGACCTCCTAATTTAGTTATATATATATTCTCTGATCATCATAGCGGGTGTTTCTTTCTGAATGCGGCGAGATCCCGCGTCCAGCCGCCGGGCACATCTGACTCTTCCCAGAAGATGTACGGATTCGACCGCGGTTCTTTGACCATCTGCGGAACAGGTGGCAGACCCGTCGCCTTCAGCATTTCCCGCATACCCATACGGCCGATAAGCTCGCCGATGCGCTCACGGTTCTTGCCGTGCTCCATCCACCAATCCAGCAACTTGTTAATAACTTCTTTGATTTCCTCAAAGGTCCCTTCCGTCTTGATAAAAGGAACAATCACAGTGGCCAGTCTCTGCCCCTCGAGAATGGGCGCCTTTGCTCCGCAGAGGAGGGTCGCACCTTTGTCCACGCCTGGACGAAGGGCCCGCGGCATGACGTTGATGCAGTGCATACAACGTGTACACTCTTTGTTATTGATCTTGAGTTCCTTGCCATCCCAGCTCATACATTTCGTCGGGCAGAGATTAATCACCTCTTTTACGATGTCAAACTTACCCCAGTCGCGGCCCGCATGAGCACCGGCATTCGGTTTCAGTTCGCCGTTTACATAGGCGGCAACTGTGGACTGATCAATGCGTATATTGTCTTTCCAGGTACCGATAATCGCACAATCGGAACGGGCAATGGCTGCCACGCAGTCATTCGGGCATCCCGATACCTTGATCTTGAATTTATATGGGAAGGCCGGTCGGTGCAGCTCATCCTGATAGGCCATGGTCATTTCCTGGCAAATGGCTTGTGAATCAATACAGGCATACTCGCAGCGAGACATCCCCAGGCAACAGGAAGGGGTGCGCAGGTTTCCGCCTGAGCCGCCCAGATCAGTATTCATATCGTGGGTCAATTCCCAGAAGATCTCTTCCAATTGATCAGTCTGTGTCCCCAGAAGCACCATATCACCGGTGGAACCATGGAAGTTCGTCAAACCACTGCCGCGGCGTTCCCACATGTCCATAAGCTGCCCCAAGTACTTCGTATTGTAGTAAAAACCGCCGGTCTGGTTGACGCGGACAGTGTGAAAATGCGCAATCCCCGGGAATTCCTTGGGCATGTCGGAGTATCTGCCGATGACGCCCCCACCATAACCGAATACACCCACGATACCGCCGTGCTTCCAGTGGGTTTCCTTGTCCTTGTACGAGAGTTCAAGCTGACCGAGAAGGTCCTCCAACTCGGGTTTTGTCTTGGCCTGGCGCTTTATGTCCGAAACAAAACTCGGCCACGGCCCCTTTTCGAGTTCATCTATCAACGGAGTTTTAAATTTGGCCATTACTTCTTTACCTCCTTACATTATTGTGTCTATCGCCTGTCGTCGATAATCTTGCTGAACCTAAGTTAATCTCTTTTTATTGCCCCCATTTATCCACTTATTGTAGCTTCTCGACTCAATTACTGAATATCCACCTCCCCCCTATCTTAATAATTTTATCAGGTTAGCTAAGAAAGAAAAAATATACCTAAACGTTTCTTTCTGTTGAAAGAAAGCTCACACAGCAAATATCCGTGGCCGTAATGAGTATTGAATCACCATTCAGGAATGTATTAATCTCTATAAACCTGCGCTATAATTTTGTCAATAAAAAAATCCGGGGAAAGATTCTTATTTCCCGTCATTCTTACAACTACGATTCAGCGGCTCATCCCAGAAGAGCTTAAGCCGTTCCTTCTTGATCTCCCGAACGCTATATAAGACCTTGAACTTATTCAAGCCACTCGTCGTGATAAGTCGCTCTATCAACCGGTCACATCTCACTCTATCCCTGGCATGTACCATGGCATACAGATTATAGGGCCAACCAGGCGCGGGCACACGGTAGTAACAATGCGTGACCTCAGGTTGGGCCGCCAGGATTTGTCCCTGGCGGTCTATTATCTCTAATGGACACTCCCAGGCCACCATGGCATTAGCTAAAAATCCTGCCTTGCGGTGCCTAAGAAGGGCGGCAAAGCGCCGGATAACCCCCTTTTCCAGGCATGACTTGATCCAATCAATTAAATAATCCTCTTCCAGCGACAGACTCCCGGCCCAGGCCAGAAACGGTTGCCTTATCAAAGGAAGGTCTTCCTGTATGCATCGTATGATGTGAATATCTTCTGGCTCAGGAAGAGCTGGTGTGAAAGTGCGCGCCTCTCCATCCATTTCACTTATTTTTCCGCCTTCTTCCTCTGAATTCTCCCCTTCCATATCCATCACCACGGCGATCTTATAAAGTTTCACCGCCGGAAGGGTCAAGGTCTTCCGTGCAGCGGCAGCAGCCCCCAGCCTCCCGACCTCAGATTGCAGGTCGGCCCCGGGAGGCACGGCAATGGTGAACCACATATTAAATTCATCTTCGCGCAGGTAGTTATGGCTTACGCCCCGTTCCCGGTTGATGACCTGAGCCGCCTGCCCTACGCGGTCTTCGTCAACCGCCATAGCCACCAGGCAGGTCTGATAACCCACGGCCGGGGGGGCAAAGATGGCGCTGATCTGGCGGATTATACCCTCTTCTTTCAAACCGGCTATCCTGCTGATAACGTCACTCTCCCTGGAATGAAGCGCCGAGGCTACAGCCGCGTAAGGCTCTGAGGTGAGGGGGAAACTGCGCTGCAGGATATTCAAAAGACTACGATCAAAAGAGTCCAACACTGTCCTTCAAAACAATAGGTAAGATTTAAAATATATAACCTAACAAGAATCAGGTGTAAATCAATAAATCGTCTCCAGTATGTTGCCTGTCGTCCATTGTTTGTAGTAAAATGAATTAAAAAACCGCTCATCGAGACATAAGAGAGCTTTCGATGAAAGAGTACACCATATATCCCCTCACTGTAGGGGCTAATGAAACCGACCAGGGGATAATGACTTACCAGCGTTATTATGGAAAGCGCATCTGGATCCCTATTTATGTCTTTTATATTGCCGGCGGGGAAAAGAATATACTGGTGGATACGGGGTTGGAAGAATTTATGGTGCCGCCCGAGATAGGTGAAAAATACGGGGAGATCATGAATGATGATGCCTTGATGGTGGATCAGGGGGAATATCAGGGCTTAAAAGAAGGAAGGGCCAGTTCTTTATCTATCTTTTCCGGGTCACCCGTATTATAATACATTATATTTCTTAAGTGCTGAAATCCGTCTGCATCTATCTCCGTAAATTGGATACCCATACCTTTATCGTCCCTGCGTACCACTACTCCTTTTAAGCCTATGACGGCCTCATTATTACTCTCGATAAGGCTGATCCGGATATCGCAGTCTTCACCTATATTAAAAGGTTTCCGGGTATAGGCATACAGGCCCCGCATACTTAAATCTCTCAAATCCATGTACTTAAATTCGCCACCGGATTTGGCTACTTCCACCTTTATTGAAAAGTCAACTCTTGTTCTCTTTCTTTTATCCATTGTTTGAGGCCTTTTTTATATTAAATAGAAAATTATAAAGCCTTTCGCGTTCTTCCGGTGTAATATCAACCAGCTCTACCCCAAAATTATAATTAAATTGGGAGGCATCTTTTTTCCGGTCATACCAGCTTATCCGGCCTTGGAAACTGATCTTTCCACTGTTATCCGGCATCTCCAGGGTTAATTCCAATCTGCGATACGGGTGGTTGTTAACATCATAAAAAAGGTGCAATCCGTTGATAATGACTGCACCTACCTCAACTCGTGCCCCTGCTGGCGTCAAGTCGCATAACTTACCGATAATACTACTGGTAACCGGCCTCAAAGGCGCGGTTTCTACAACACACAAGCGGACCGGCAAGCCAACGTCTAACCTTTTAAATTTCCTCTTTTCACTAAATATTATTCCCAATATTCCGATCACAAGCGCCCTGCAATTTATAAGATGGCTTCTATCCGGCAACTCCATACCTTCCTAAATAGTATCGGAAAAGAAAATAAATACTTAAAAGGTTTTGTAAAAAATTATAACAAGTTAGCCCTTTAAAAACGAATGTAGTAGGTGTCTGGGAGATGGAAGGCTAAAGTGTTACGAAAATCCTGATAGGTTAAGAGGCTATGGCTTATGAACTTTGGGCTGGGATTCCCTGGTGGGGGCAAGGAATTGAATAAGAGATTCTATCGGCGTCAAACCATGTTCGGTGCAGTAGGTAGTGGGCTCTGTTCCCGGGATAAAAAGTTCCATTTTCTTCTGAGGACAGGCATCTGCCGCCAGAAGGCCCGTAGCCGGATCTATTTTCTGCATAATTAATGTCTCCGGCATTATAAATGGAGTAAGCGAGATATAATGTTTGGCTTTACACATGAACTCTGCCCATATCGGGGCACAGACAGCGCCACCGGTCAAGGCCCTTCCCATGCTCCGAGGTTGATCATACCCCACCCATAAACCTGCCGCTATCTCAGGTGCATATCCAATAAACCAGGCATCGGTGCAGTCATCTGTGGTCCCCGTCTTGCCCGCACAGATACCTTTAAAACCATATACCCGGACATTTTTGGCAGTGCCGTAGTCCACCGCCCCTTTCAGCATATCAGTAATCAAATAAGCCGCTTCCCGGCTTATGCCCTGAGAGATACTAGGCGCCCCTTCAAAGACTACATTGCCTCCACGGTCAGCAATCTTTAAAATGGAAAGGGGGGCTGACATCCGGCCATGATCGGCAAAGGCGGCATAGGCATAGACTAATTCCTGCAGACTCGTCTCGGAAGTCCCCAAGGCCAGGGATAGATTATATTCAAGCTGGCTCTTAACCCCCAACCTTCCGGCTACATCCTGGACCGACGCAATGCCGATAGCTTCCAGTAACCTGATAGTAACGAGATTATTGGAATAGGCCAGGGCGTCACGCAGCGATTGGTGACCGAAGTATTTGTTGTCATAGTTGGATGGCTTCCACACCTTGCCATTGCCGATATCGTATGATAAGGACTCGTCACTCCAGATAGAAGAAACCGGGAAGCCCTTTTCCAGGGCCGCCGCATATATAAAAGGCTTAAAACTGGAACCCGGCTGACGCCTGGCGTAAAAAGCGCGGTTATACGGGCTGCTATGGAAATCCCGTCCACCGACTACCGCCTTAATATGACCATTTCGTGGATCAACGGCCAAAAAAGCCCCTTGCAGGCCGGCGGCCCGGGAGCTTTTCCCTTCTACACGCTTCAATCCATCAGCCAACGCCTGCTCCGCTGACCTCTGGAGATCAAGATCGAGTGTAGTATAAATTTTATATCCACCAGTGCGAATGACACCTTCTCCGAAACGGTCAATCAATTTTTGTCTGATATATTCGGAAAAATAAGATTTGCCTGGTTGATTTGCCACTGAGAGAGGGGATTTCAGCGCCCTGGAGGCCCTTTTCTTATCCAGAAATCCGTGTTCAACCATTTTAGACAATACCAGATTGCGTCTTTCTTTAGAACGAACCTTGCCGGCAAATGGATTAAAATTATTCGGTGACTTAGGAATACCGGATAAAACCGCACATTCTGCCAGAGAGAGGTCGCTGACATTTTTGTCAAAATAGAGGCGGGCGGCTTGTTGTACTCCCCATGCCCCACTGCCAAAATAGACATAATTAAAATACATCTCGAGTATCTGTTTTTTCGAATACTTCTGTTCAAATTCCAGGGCCAGCATACCCTCCTTGAATTTGCGGGACATGGTCTTTTCGTTAGAAAGCAGCATGTTTTTTACCAGTTGTTGGGTGATGGTAGAGCCGCCTTCTACCACCCTCCCCCTGATAATATTTTTAACCAGAGCCCGTCCTACACCGAGTACATCTACGCCGTGATGGCTGTAAAAACGATGATCTTCAACCGCCACCAAGGCATTTTGCAAGTCGATCGGAATCTGGTCTATCTTCACCATTTCTTTATGATCGGGAAGTAACCGGGTAATAAGCCTCTCTCTGGCATCGTATATCTTTACCGAAGAAAAATGCGCTCCCGGTCTTGTCCACACCGCATCGGCTGGATAAGAAGGCTCAGCGGCATAGGCGCAGGTTACTACAAGGATGAAAAATAGAAAAAATATGCCTTTTAGTAGATATTTCACTCCATCCCCCGGCGAGAACTCTCACACCTTAATTATATACATAGCGCTGGACATAACTCTATATCACATAACTTTACTGTCAAGGGGTTAGATGCCCTCAAACGTAAAAAACGCCCCTGGCTTAACCAAGGGCGTTCGTAAAAAGGAGATTTTGTAATGGTGCCGAGACCCAGAATCGAACTGGGGACACCCGGATTTTCAGTCCGGTGCTCTACCGACTGAGCTATCTCGGCATAAAGTGGACGCATATTATTTATCAGCAGGTAATTTGTCAAGGCTTTTTTGCCCATTTTTAGCCGGGCCATCACGTCGCAATCCGGGGCTCTAACGGCCTGGAGATACTTGACAGAATGACCCTAAAGTAATATAAGGCGATAGCTTAGATACATACGCAAACCTCAAGTGCCTGGGTGGCGGAATAGGTAGACGCAAGGGACTTAAAATCCCTCGGTGCTTGTCACCGTGCCGGTTCGATTCCGGCCCCAGGCACCATTTTTTGTCCGGGAGAATGCACATTATGCCAAAAGGACTGCGCAATAAATTTATCTTTTTCTTCTTACTCATCCTGTTAGCTGTATTTTTTACGCTCCCGTCTTTTAATAAGAATCTCCCCTCCTGGTGGAAAAAATACCTGGGTAGTGAAGGATTCAAACTCGGGTTGGATCTTCAGGGGGGTATGCACCTCATACTCCGTGTGGATGTTGAGCAGGCTATTAATAACACCCTTGCATTCTCGGCACGCGACCTTAAGGAAGTGCTTCAGAAAAGAGAGATTACGGCTATACAACTGCAAAGCAATAATCCGCATCAAGTCATTTTTTCCCTGCCTAATAAGGAAGCGGAAACCCAGGCTAAAAAAATAATAGCGGATGAATTCCCGGATCTGGGAATAGTCTCCTCAAGTATCGACGGGGCATTCCCCCGGTTGACGTTGGGTCTTAAAAATGCCGTCCTCAAAGACATTAGCGACAACGCCGTGGATCGCAGCCTGGAGATCATACGCAACCGTATCGACCAGTTCGGAGTGGCTGAACCGATCATAGTCCGTCAGGGTGAAGACGAAATAGTGGTGCAACTGCCGGGGGTCAAAGATCCGCAGAGGGCCCTGGCCTTAATCGGTCAAACCGCACTTCTGGAATTCAGGCTGGTTGACGACCAGACGCAATTGGATCTCAATCGGCTGATGGATGAGGCCATGCGTTCCGGCCGGCTAAGGGAGGGGTTCAGCCCGGCAGATATTAACAACGCACTGCGCCCGTTTATCCCCGCAGACAGAGAGGTTTATCTGGAAAAACGGGAACGCAAGGAAACCGGCACCGTAGAAAAGATACCTCTCCTCGTCTGGAGCAAAACCATGATGACCGGTGATGCTATCAAAAATGCCCAGGTCAGGATTGGAGGAGATTATAACGAACCCTACGTGGCCTTGGAGCTGAATGACCGCGGGGCCCGTATCTTTGAAGAAATAACCGGCGCCAATGTAAACAAACGGCTGGCCATCATCCTGGACGGGATAGCCCGTTCAGCGCCGGTAATCCGGGAAAGGATCGCCGGGGGAAGCGCCCAGATCACCGGCTCTTTCACCTCGGAAGAGGCCCATGATCTGGCCATAGTCCTCAAGGCCGGAGCGCTGCCGGCCCCGGTAAGGATCATTCAAAACGTAACCGTCGGCCCATCTCTGGGGTTGGATTCCATTCAAAAAGGGTTTATGTCGGGCATCGTAGGCACGCTGCTTGTTGTGATCTTCATGGTCTTCTATTACCGGGTTTCGGGTATCATGGCCAATTTCGCTCTCATGTTGAACATCCTGTTTCTTTTTGCCGCCCTCTCTTTATTTAATGCCACCCTTACGTTGCCGGGCATCGCCGGCATTATCCTCTCTATTGGGATGGCCCTCGATTCCAACATCCTTATATTCGAGCGTATGCGTGAAGAATTCGCCCTGGG
>JAQURM010000012.1 GCA_028715605.1 Desulfovibrionales bacterium | reverse complement strand
CCGCCCTCTCTTTATTTAATGCCACCCTTACGTTGCCGGGCATCGCCGGCATTATCCTCTCTATTGGGATGGCCCTCGATTCCAACATCCTTATATTCGAGCGTATGCGTGAAGAATTCGCCCTGGGAAAACCCCTCAAGGCAGGCATTGACGGCGGCTTTGACAAGGCATTATGGACGATCATTGACTCCCACGTAACTACTCTGATTACGGCCTTTGCCCTCTTTCTCTTTGGCACCGGCCCGATCAAAGGCTTTGCGGTGACCCTGAGCGTAGGCGTGATATTCAATCTTTTCACGGCATTATTTGGCACCAAAATCGTCTATGACTACCTGAACTTCAACCGCCTGCTTAAAAAACTAAATTTTGTCAGTTTCTTAAAAAAGCCAAGCATTAATTTTATCGGCCTGCGGCGTTATGCGTTTATCCTGTCCGGCGTTTTTATGCTTCTGGGGGCGATAGCCTTTATTCAGATCTGGCGGGGGCAGGCCAACCTAGGGGTTGATTTCGCCGGCGGGACAATGCTGCAGCTCAAGGCCAAGGCGCCTTTCGATCTTAACGAGGTACGGCAAATTCTTATCAAAAACAATCTCAAAGATTGTGAGCTTCAACAGGTGACCGGGGACAATATCCTCATGGTGCGGGTAAAAAAAACTGAAAACGTGGTGGGTAACGTCGCCGAAACTATCAGCAGCGTCCTTGCACGGGAGATGCCGCAGAAACAATTTGCCCTGGAAAGCCGGGCAGAAATCGGCGCATCCGTCAGCAAGGCATTAAGGGGAAAGGCCCTTATTGCCATTGCCATATCCCTGGCTGGAATCATCGTCTATCTGGCCATACGCTTTGACCTCAAGTTTGGAGTAGCGGCGGCTATAGCCACGTTCCATGATGTCCTGGCCGTCCTGGGCATTCTTTATATCCTGGACAAGGAAATTACCCTGCTGATCGTTACGGCCCTCCTTACTCTGGCCGGTTATTCCTTGACTGACACGGTAGTCGTCTTTGACCGCATACGTGAAAATATGACAAAACAGGTCAAGATGTCCTTTGCAGACATTGTCAATCTCAGTGTGAACGAAGTGCTGGCGCGAACGATCATTACTACCGCCACCGTTTTTATCGTACTGGTGGCCCTTCTCAGCCTGGGCGGTATAGTCATCCGTGATTTCGCACTGGCCCTCCTCATCGGCGTTATGGTGGGCACCTACTCCTCGGTATTCGTAGCCAGCCCTATTGTCTATATCTGGCGAGGGGCGCGCCTTGGCGCATCTGCGAAAGGCAAGGCGCTCAAAGATAAGAAAAAATAAAGGCCGGCCATCCATATCAGGAATAGCCAGCCTTTACAGGAGCACGGCAGACAACGCAGTGGCCGTTAATCTCTAGTCGTGGAAATGTCTCAACTTCTCCCTACGGGTAGAATGACGCAGCCGGTTGAGCGCTTTTTTTTCGATCTGTCTTATACGTTCACGCGAGACGTTAAACCGCTTTCCAATCTCTTCAAGTGTATATTCAGCATCCTCTCCAATCCCAAATCTCAAACGGATGATCTTCTCCTCACGAGGGCTGAGAGTGCACAAAATACTCTTGACACTCTCCGACAGTTCCTGTTCTTTTACTGTATCATAAGGAGATAAGGATTTTTGATTTTCAATAAAATCTCCCAGAGTACTGTCTTCATCGCCTACCGGAGTCTCTAATGAAATCGGCTCCCGGGACGCTTCCAGGATAGAAATAATCTTGTCCATGGGAAGAGCAGTCCTCTCCGCCAGCTCATAAGGCGTAGGATCTCTTCCCAATTCCTTGAGAAGGGCGTAATAAGCCTTAAAAAATTGGCTGCGTAACTCCAGGAAATGCACCGGCAGCCTTATAGTCCTCGTCTTGTCCAGGATAGCCCGGGTTATGGCCTGCCGTATCCACCAACTGGCGTAGGTGCTGAATTTATTGCCCTTACTATAATCGAACCGGAAAACTGCCCGCATAAGACCCAGGTTTCCCTCCTGGATAAGGTCGGCAAGATTTAAACCCTGGTACATATACTTCTTGGCAATGCTCACCACCAGGCGGAGGTTAGCCCTGATCATCTCATCCTTGGCCTTCTCAATGGCTTCAATCTCTTTGGTTACACCGGCCAACAACTTCTTAATTTTTTTTGGTTCAGGGTACCGGGCGGCCAATTCTCTGACATTTTTGAGAAGGTAATTGAGATGCTGTTTTTTAGGTTTAAGCGAGGGATCCCGTTCCCTCCAGGTGCTAATTCGCTCATGGATGGCCTTTAATTCCGGTTCCCTGCCACGGGTCTTGAGCACTACATGGAGAAGCATTTCGTAGCCCGACTGAATAATGCGGCTCAGCTCCTCCTCTTTTCCAGGTGTAAGCAAGGGGAACCGCCCCATCTCCCGCAAGTAGGTCGTCGTCACCTCAAACGGTTCCTCAAACTCCTCTGTCTCCTTTTCAACAAGTTCGGCGGCTTCCACCACTTCTTCCACCTGTTCCTTATCCCTGCCCTTCGGCCATTCGGCTTCGGCAGAATCGAGATCCTCTATTGCGGGTGCTTCTTCAACCACCTCGATATCGTTCTTACTCAAAAATTCGAAAATCTCTTCGATCTCGTGGGGATCGTTGACGTCTGAAGGCAGCAATTCGTTCAGATCCTCATACGTAATCTGCTCTTTTTTACCGACAGCTTTCAGTAATCTTACTTTGTCCAGTTTATTCATATGCACGTACGGCTCACCGATTGCTAAATCCATTAAAATATCCGGCCCCCGGTCGGCCTGTGGCCGGCAGATATGTATTTGTTTTATGTTAAATTTTAATCACTGTCTGCCGGCTTGTAAAGGAATAAAATTATATAAAGTTTTGTAGCTTAACACGAATTATATATTATGCAACTAAAAAATAGGACATTGTCAAGTCAAAATAGAAATGTCCGGTTTTCATGTCGGAGATCCGTCGGGGCGAACTTCACGCTTACAGCGATCAGCTTTTACAAAACCCTAAGACAAACAACACATTAAGCTGAACGCTGATTGTTGAGCACTGACAGCTCATCCGAAATTTTTACGCCCAACCCGGCCATTTCAATATTTCTTTAGACAATCCTATCCTTAGGGCAAAATCTTCAAAACTTTTTCGGAGGGCAGGCTCAGGTCTTGCGCATTCAGAACAAAAATCCAGGAAAAGATTCTGTGACCGCCAGAGATCTAATGAAATATTGAACATCCCGGCCACCTCCAGTACCTCGTGCGCCGACGCCAATACCATTTTGGAATCTAGTTGCCTAAGTTTCTCTAAAACCTCTTCTAATTTCAGGGTTAATATCCTATTAAGCTTCTCCCTGTGCGGCTGATAGTTCCATCTCCGGCCATACTCCCATAGGGCGCTTATCTCCTGGAAGGTCCCGGTAGAAGGCAGTGTTTGTGCTGCTTGCACCAAATGCCAGTCAAGGCCATTGGAGATAGCAACCAGCATCTGCCTGGGAATAGGGTAAGATAAACCTGCCAATGAGCGAATCGTACCTTCATCCTGCCTGGCCAGCCGTTCGAAAGTCTCGTTATATTCTTCAAGGCGAGGCCCCAGGGCTATCTCGATCAGCCTGCGCCGTTCCTCAATAAAGATATCTTCTAATCGATAGGTACTCTCCGGAAATTCTTTAAGCATAACAGCGTAAACATTCCCTGGAGAACCGTCCTTAAAGTTTTTGAAAAGCTGCCTCTTTAATTCCTCATATTCCTCAGGTGATCTGGATGGACAGAGGACGCAGTGAAAATCAAGTCCGCCGAAATGAAGAACAGCATAGGTCATGTCCTTTTCTTCCAAGGTCAATCGGGAAAAGGCGGAAAGCCTGCCTACGGCCAGGTCGGACGAACCGTGTGAATCTACCTGTATATCATGACAGGTTATGTCAAAACAGTAAATCCTATCTTGATCGAGGCGCTCATGATAAATGGAACTTACGGCATAGTGCGCCAGAACCCTTTCCAGATCTACCATGGCCGGTTTTACTATTTTCTCCCAAACACCCCTGCCATTACTGTATTCCCCGACATTACTCGGAGCCTTTTCCAGAGACGTAACGAACTCACCTTCGAGGTCCTCTCCAAAAGCACGCGCTAACTGGATGGCGCGACAGGCGTATTTTAAAATCTGTGTCGTCTCAAGACCGCTGATTTCATCGAAGAACCAGCCGCAACTGGTAAACATGAGCAGGCTGTGGCGCTGCATTTCAAGTAGTTTGAGGGCGCTCACCCTGGATTCCTGACTCATCACTCCCCTGCCCTGCTCCTTAAAAAACCTGTTTATGGATTCAGGGCTGCGATCCAGGATAATATTAATATAGGCATTGCGTGCGGCCCAGGGATCAGCAAAATACCCTGCACCTTTCAACACAAAAAGCCGGTCAAGCCTCTTCTTAAGACTATCCAATGTCAGGCGAAGGGGCGCCCGCCACCCCTGGTGCCATCCCGGATGTCCGGCATTACAGCCACAGTCCGCCCGCCAGCGCTCGACACCGTGGACACAACTCCATGATGAATCTTCATGAATCATTACTTCCCACTGTGGAGGATGCTGTTCAAGAAAAGCGGCATAATTGATTATTTCTACACGGGGGTCCTTGTGGATCTGGTTCAAGGCATAGGCCAGGGCCATATCGCCGAAGCGATGGTGATGGCCGTATGACTCACCATCCGTAGCGACATGGGCCAACTGGACATTGTCCTCTTTCCAGTCAAAGGCAGATAGAAGCCGATTATAGAAGTTGTCACCATTATTCAATAACCCTTCAAAGGCCACAGAGTGAGCGATAGCGGCATGGTAAAAGAAAATAGCAATCTCTCTTCCTGATGGCAAACGGCAAAGATAAGGAACCAGGGTATCAATATTACCATCCAACGCGGTCCACATCTTTTTACCAAGTGGCCGGCATTGCTTGGCCTGCCGCGGAGCCAGTATGGTGAAACGGACGCCTTCAGCAGCCAGTGCCTCCAGTGTCGCGGTATCCACAGCCGTTTCCGCCAGCCACATTCCTTCCGGCTGGCGGCCAAAGCGATATCGGAAGTCAGCTATGCCCCATTTAACCTGCGCTTCCTTATCTCTACTGCCGGCTAACGGCATGATAACGTGATTATAGGCCTGGGCTACGGCGTTACCGTGTCCGTTGTATCTCTCGCAGCTAAGACAATCACCTTCTATTATCCATCGCAGAGTCTCCGGGGCATACTCAGACATCCATGAAAGGAGAGTGGGGCCAAAATTAAAGCTTATAAAATCATAGTTGTTGACAATATTTATTATGCGGCCTTCATTATCAAGCATCCTGGATCGACTGTTGGGTGCGTAGCCTTCAGTATTGACGCGTTCATTCCAATCGTGATAGGGAAAGGCGGAATCTTGAATTTCAACGGCTTCCAGCCACGGATTTTCCCGGGGCGGCTGATAAAAGTGCCCGTGTATACAGATGAAACGCTTAGAGGAGCTTTTTTTCATTTAGGTCTCAACCGGCTATTATTCTCGATGGGGTCTTTATGGGGAAGGATAGCACAGAGGATGATCTTATGGCAAGAAAAGCCTTATAAAACTTGTCCACAAAGCAAACAATCTATCCGGCCCCATATCCGACTCACCACATTTCCCTTTACTACTTAAGTTCAAGATTGTAATTTAAGCATACCTTAATAAACTGAATTTTATGAGCGGAGACTGATATCATGGGAAAGATATTGATGGTTTTGGCTACGCGCAACAAAGGGAAGGTCGCTGAATTCCGTGAGATGTTCAGGGAATTCCCGGTAGAGATAAAAAGCCTGAACGATGTTGGTTCCATCCCTCAGGCGGAAGAAGACGGCGAGACATTTGATGACAATGCCTATAAGAAGGCCTCCTTTACGGCCAAGGTGCTGGGTATTCCGGTGGTCGCGGAAGATTCCGGGCTTGTGGTCGAGGCCCTGGATGGGGCTCCGGGCGTTTATTCCGCCCGCTATGCCGGCGAACAGGCTACGGACGAAGAAAATATTGCCAAACTTTTAAAAAAAATGAAAGGTAAAACAAACCGGGCCGCTTATTTTGTCTCCGTCATCTCCGTAGCCGTACCTTCCGGCCCGGCCCTTACCTATGAAGGCCGCTGTGAAGGTCTCATTGCCGAAACCCCTTCCGGGGAAAATGGTTTTGGATACGATCCCGTATTCTATTACCCGCCCCTGAAAAAGACCTTTGCCGAGATGTCTATCGAAGAGAAAAATACGGTAAGCCACCGGGGCAGAGCCCTGGCCGAACTTAAACAGGAATTTGACAAGGCCCTTACCTGGATTAAACAAAGGCTGGCTGAAACAAAACCGCCTTGTGACCACCACGATCACGACCACTAAATTTATTGTTGCGGGGTCTTCTTTTCTGGACTTTTCCCATTTTTTATGGAATCCGGCGTTCCTGAGCGAAATTTGCTGGAGCAGTCCGCCGCAGGCGGATCGAGGGTGAGCAGGAAGGGGCAAGCATTCCCCGCCTGCGAATCCCGATAGGGTCACTGCGGAAGCCATGAAGCGAAGGAACGAAGAATTCCATTTCTGGAATGAAGCATCCTAATAAAAATCAGTATGTTAAGTAAAATTCGTTAATGTTTTAGGGGAAAGGCTCGTCTTCTTTTTGCTTGCTTTGGACAGAAAATACGCATAGAATATAATAAATTCATAAAGTTGGAGGTCGTCTCGTGATTGACACCACCACCATCATCTTAGGGATTCTGGCCCTGGTAATCACTATATGGACCATTTTTTTTGTGCTGATATTCCGGCAAGCCAAGCGCATGGCCGCAGCCCTGGAAAACTTTTTTGATAATATACAGAGAGACCTGGCGCCACTCATTACGGACTTGAGTAATGCCTCGCAGAAGATCTCGCAACTGTCGGAGAATGTAGATCAAAAGCTTAACCAGACCGATGCCCTCTTTGCCGTCATAAAAGACACGAGCGAGGCAATGGCCATGGTCTCCCACCTTATCAGAGAAGGGGTGGCATCCACAACCACATACGTTAGAAGTGCGGCTGCCGGTTTCGAGGCCGTCTTTGATTTCTTATCCAAACGCATAGGCAGGGGAGGTGGCAAACATGGCGAGTGATGACAGAGGTTATAGCGCAGGGGCGGTAGTTCTTTCGTTCTTTATCGGCAGCCTGGTCGGGGCGGGCCTGGCGGTTCTCCTGGCTCCCGCTTCAGGGAGAGAAACGCGGGAAAAGATCAAGGGATGGGCCGACACCGGTAAAGACCGCATCGCCGGCCTCGGCGGAGAGCTGAAAGAGAAGGCCGCGCATGTTTTTGAACATGGCAAAGAATATTACGAACAAAAGAAACATATATTGTCTTCGGCCATTGAAGCCGGCAGGGAGGCCATGGAAAAGGAAAAGTCGAGGCTTTCTGCGACAGAATCAGAGACTACTACCGCAACAGATTAGACGAAGAGCTCCGGCTTAGGCCCCATAAAGAGGGGGGAAGGGGAAACTAAATCTCCTGTTCCCCCCACTTCAGTTTGTTACGTAATATAGAGAAGTAACCTCTCGCCGGTGATTTTACTATGTGCAGCAGCCCCTTTGCCCGGCAGATATTCACAGTTATGGATTCACCCCGGCCCAACTCATAGTTGACCTGCCCGTCCAGGATCAGGTGTACATCCGGAGACCTGGCAGTTACTTTTACTTTTATATTTGCCGAATCAGGAAGTATGATCGGACGGCTGCTCAACATAAAGGGACAAATAGGCGTCATTATAATCAGCTTTAGTTCCGGATGGACGATAGGCCCTCCGGCCGAAAGGTTGTAAGCCGTTGAACCGGTGGGCGTGGAGATGATCAGGCCGTCACCCTCGTAGCTGGTGATAAGCTCGTCATCTTCCCAAACGAAAAGCTTAATCATATTGGAAAGGGCCCCTTTACTGATGACTATCTCATTCAGGGCGCTGCCGGTCCAGCGCTCGGAAGTTTCTGAAAATACCGTAGCCTGGAGCATCATCCTTTTCCCCACGGTGAAATCACCGGCCAGAAACCGCTCCAGCATCGTGTAAAGGCGGGTATCATAGCTGACTTCGGTCAGAAAACCGAGGCTGCCCAGATTGACCCCCAACACTGGAATCCTTTTGTTACCAAGCACCCGGGCCGCCCTAAGCAGAGTCCCGTCGCCTCCCAGGACGATTACGGCGTCCAGGTCAGGTCTGGAAATGTCCGTAAAAACCTCGACACCGTGTTGCCTGAGCCATTTTTTCAGACTGCGAGCCACCTGCTTTGGTTTTCTATCCTCTTTTATCACCAGGCCTATCTTCCGCATGTATCACCTCAGTATAGATGTGTTTTCAGCACTCAGCTATCGGCATGAAGCCGGTTCACCGTTCACTGTTGACCGTTTACGAAAGAAAATGTCGGACAACGGTTAACAAACATGCTGACAGCTAAGCGCTGATTGCTGATAGCTGTTTTTTTACCTATAACAAATGGCCTTATCCTCAGGCAAGCTAAAAATAGATGGATTTCCCCAAAGATTTTATGGAAGCCTTTGTTCCTGAGCGAAACTTGCTGGAGCAGCGGGGCACCCTTCGAGGACGAGCAGGAAAGGGGAAGACGTAGGGTGGGCTTTGCCCACCATCATTGGAGGCGTAGCGCAGTTTTGGTGGGCGGAGCCCACCCCACGTCGCCGAAGACTGTTATCAAAAATAATATTCCAATATACCTGATTTTTAGGGTATAAGATATTCTGTTTGTTAAAAACTATGCAGTATCATAAGGCATTAAGATCATCATGTACTTTCTGACCCGTTATTTTTTGTTGACCTTTGTCGCTCTGGTAGTCCTGGCTTCCTGCTCCGAGCCGCCCCAAAAAGAGATAGAGGCGGCGGATAGGGCCTATAAGGCGGCCCTCAATGCCCGGGCTGAGATTTATGCCAAGGAAGAGCTTGGCTCAGCGCGAAAGGCCCTTGCGCGTATCCAAACAGAGATAAGAGAGGGAAGGCATAAGGAGGCGAAAGAGGCCGCACTCCTGGCCAGGGCCCGGGCAGAAGCAGCATTAAAGACAGCCAAAGAGAATAAGTCCAGAGCGAAGGCTCAGGCTGAAAAAGCATTGGCTGAATTAAAAGTCAATCTAGACAAAGCAAGAAAGATGCTGGCCGGGGCATCTAATCTCCGGGACAAGGACAGAGACAAGTTCAATTACCGGCTGGAGGATATAGAGCTGGCCCTGGCCGAGTCTGACTTTCAGATTAAAAGGGGTGAATATCCGGCGGTCCTGGAAGAGAGCCAAAGGTTGAGCTCTGCCCTTTTGGGATTGGAGAAAGAAATTGAACCGGCCATAAAAAAGACCTCCATCCCGGACATCAGGGCCAAAAAGAAAAAGAGATTAAAAAAGTAGTATCCGTTTAGCTGCTTGAAAAAGTATTCTTAAATCCCTCCCAACCTCCCTTTTCCAAAGGGAGGAAAAACGCTTCCCCCTTTGGGAAAGAAGGATTGAGGGGGATTTTTGAAGCGCTGTTTTCTGGACGACTAGCTCTTTTCAAACAACTAAAGTGTTACACGAGTTTAAAGTTTTTCTCTGCGGGCTCTGCGTACTCAGCGGTGAAAAGGCTTTTACGAATTGATCTATTTTACGAAGGTAATTGGGGCTGTGGCCGGCGTTTTTTACGCCTGCGCCATGGCTGCTTCTTTGTGCTGCGTGAGGGTTTATAAAGGAGTCTTATGGTAGATAGTGAAACTGATTTATCTTCGGCCTCTGCCGCCAGCAAGAAGAGCCTTATGGCCTCAAGGGGATACCGGCGCGGCCTGATACGCCGGGGAATCTGTCCGCTGGCCGCTATTTCTGAAAGGACAGGCTGCGCCGCAAGAAGGTGGGATGCGTTTTCCCGGTCAGATCGCTTAATATCAAATATTCCTAAGGCCGCGTGTCCGGCCTGCCGTATATCTTCTGTAAACCAGGGGTTGGGCGGTGGAGCTGATGGCGACCAGGCCAGGCCGGATGCACGGAACCAGGGGAGTAGAAAAAGGGCAAACATAAATGCCTGGCTAACCGGCGTACCCTCGGAACAAAGCCTGTCCAGTCTGCGCAGGAGCGCCAGGAGGAAAGGGGTTAAATTCTCCGGTTCTTTCTTAAACGCCGGTTCGTAAAAGGGAAAGAGGGAGAAAAAGAAACCGGTTCTTATCATTAATTCCACACACGCGGCAGCGCTGCCGCCGGTGAAGTCCCTGAGCCATTCATCACGTATCCTCGATACCGGGCAGAGCCAGATCCTGTCCCTGTTTTTCTCTATGGCCCGAAAGGTATTTTCTTCTATGGTAAAGCCGGTGCGCGCCGCATGCCGTATGGCGCGCATCATGCGCACCGGGTCTCTAAGAAACCGGGCCTCCGGTTCTCCGATGACCCGGACGATCCCGTGTTTGAGGTCTTCTACCCCGTCCACATAGTCCAGCACCGAAAAATCCGCGATATTATAGAAAAGGGCGTTTATAGTCAGATCGCGGCGTAAGGCGTCGTCCCCCGGCATTCCATAAGTATTATTATCCTGCAGGGCCTCATCGGCAGGGTCAAATTCCGAACGGCATCGAAAGGTCGAAACCTCCACCACCTTACCCCCTTTAAAGAATACCTGTACCAACCGGAATCGGCGTCCGATAAGGCGACTGTTACGGAATAGTTCTTTAATCTCGCTGGGCCGGGCATTGGTAGCCACGTCAAAATCCTTGGGCTTTCGGCCCAGGAAAAGGTCCCGGACGCCTCCTCCCACCAGATAGGCCAGATAGCCATGGTTTTTTAGCTTATAAAGCACCCTTAATGCCTCCGGGTCAATGTCTTTGCGCGAGATGGGGTGCTCTGACCTGGGGATGACTGTGACCGGGCGTTGTTGTGTTGTATCTCTGCCCCGGTCAATCACTACTCGGCCCTTCTTTCATCGCGTAAATCGGCCTTTGTTTCTTTTAAATGCCGCAGGTGCCGATGGACGTACCATACGACAGCGGCTACGACCGCCAAGCCGATTACCACATCGAATTTATGGAAGTAGTCCCGCAGAGAAGGCCAGTTGTGTCCAAGTTGCAGTCCTATGTAGGCCAATCCCAGACACCAGGGAAATGAGCCCAGAAAGGTGTATATAATGAAACGCCAGAAGGGCATGCGGGCTATCCCCGCGGGCAGGGAAATAAAGGTGCGGATTACAGGCAAAAGACGGCTGAAAAAGATAGCCGCCTCTCCATAACGGCTGAACCACTGATCGGCCATTCTGATGTCCCGGTGTGAGATAAGGATATAACGGCCGTATTTCTCCAACCAGGGACGGCCGCCATAAATACCCGCTGTGTAGGCCACGGCCGAACCGGCTACACAGCCCAACGCGCCCATGAGGCCCGCAACCCAGAGATCGAGCCTCCCCGTTAAAACCAGATAGCCGGAGAAGGGCATAATGATTTCCGAGGGCAGAGGAATACAGGCGCTCTCAATAGCCATGAGACAGACAATACCCCAATAGCCCAGGACATTGATTGTATCAATAATAAACCGGCTTAAGATTTCAATCAGCTCAGCGATCATGATTATTTTCTTCCCAGCCGCATTCTCCGATGAGGCTTACAAAGCGCACTCCACCCAGGTCTTCTTCTCTGATCTTATCGCCCTCTTTTATGATTCTTATAAGCGACTGGGACCAGCGGTCTCCCACCGGAATGACCAGCCTTCCCGGACTGGCCAGTTGGCCGATTAGAGGGGGAGGGATGGCCGGAGCGCCCGCCGTGACGATAATAGCATCAAAGGGGGCTTCCTCTTTCCAGCCCAGAGTCCCGTCTGAAAACTTGATAATGACATTCCGATATCCCAGTGCATCCAGGGTCCGGCGGGCCCGTATGACCAGATTATTTATGCGTTCTATGGAGTAAACCTTATGGGCTAACTCGGCCAGGATAGCAGTCTGGTAGCCTGATCCGGCGCCGATCTCCAGCACCCGTTCAGTGCCTTTCAGTTCCAGGGCCTCGGTCATTAGGGCCACTATGTAAGGTTGGGAGATAGTCTGTTTTTCACCAATAGGCAGGGGATAATCACTGTACGCCTGGCTGTATAGGCCCTCTTCAATGAAGCAGTGGCGCGGCACCTTACGCATGGCCCCGATAACCCGCGGGTCTTTTATACCACGGGCTATAATCTGGGTTTCCACCATCCTCTGGCGGGCCTTATCGTAATCTATGGGGATATCAAGGAGCATAATTTTACACCTGGTTTTAATCTGGCTTGTCTCGGGAAAAACCAGGGATAGACCACTTTACCGCACGTCTTCTTTCACCGTGTAATAACAATTGGAGACCACTTCACCTGTAAATTCGATTTTAATTGTCTCTATCTCTTTCTTTGACAGTTTTTCTCCCAGATAGGGTATCTTACCCATAAGGTCCTTTTTCACATTACTATAATACCAGCATTCAGAACCGTCCGGCCGATTTTCCACGCTGTTCGGCTGGCCAAATAGCGCCATGATATCCTTTTTGGTCGTTTCCCCCCTTTTGACCAGACAGGCATCTGAGGCATAGTATTTTACCGGCGTCCCGCTGCACGCCGACAAAAGGAAAAGTACAACCATAAATGATAGATAGAAACCAAAATGCCTTCTCATATAACCCCTTATGCAAGAACTATTTTTAAGCAATTAATAGTAATTGTTCACCGTTGTCCGCAAGAACCCGAAAAGCGTCTTTTTGGCAAAGAGTAACGGTGATCGCGTATTCCGTTTCGGCCTCCAGTCCTTGGTCCAAAAGACCCTGGACCAGAGTCCATGAGCCTAATATCCCCTGAAAAGCACGAGGAACGTCTTTCCGGTGAACGGTCAACAGTGAACAGTAAACGGTTACAATTAATATATAGAAGTCGCAAAAAATGCAATTAGTTTCTGGACATGGGGTTCCCTTAAGAGTAGGTAGAGACGGGCGATCTTACACCCTCCGCAAAAAAAGGTGGCATTGGCAGCCTTTGTGATGTAAAAAACACATCAAAGAAAGAATCATCCGGGAGGACCAAAGTGTTAACTGAAAGAATCGATAGAGACCAATTCGGTATATTGTGGCGGCAGATCATGTCCAGTCTTTTAAAAGCGGCGCATTCCAAGGCCAAATTAACCGAGGTAATAAAGGCTGTGGAGGAGGATCCGGCTTACAAAGAGATTTATGAAAAATGGGACGGCCTTACCCCGGAAGAAATGGCCGAGGCCTGGCAAAAGACGAATACCTTGATGACCAAGGCGATTTATGCCACCCGGCCTTATTGTGTACGCTGCGGCGATTGTTGCCAGGAAAGCAGCCCTACTCTCTACGAAGAGGATTTAGCCCTTTTGATGAACGGCGTCCTGGATAAGAAAGATATTATGACGCTCAGAAAAGGCGAGATCGGCTATTCACCCAAGGAAGGGCGCACGGTGATATTGACTGAGGAACTGATAAAAGTAAAAGAGGAAGGCGACGAAGGTCCGTGTATATTTTACAAAGATAAGGGGTGCGGCATTTATGAAAACCGTCCCCGGCAATGCCGGACGTTGGAATGCTGGAATCCGGAAAGTTTTGAGGTATTTTCATCACTTACCCCCCTGGACAGAAAGGCCATTCTCCCCGAAGACAACCCCCTGTGGGAAGTGATCGCGGCGCATGAAAAACGGTGTTCTCACGAATTATTGAGTTCCATCCTGGAGAAAGGTCAGGAACTGGATCATACATCTGAGGATAAGGCCCTGGATATAATTCTCTACGACCTGCACGTCCGCATGTTTATGGAGGAAACGTTAGGCATAAAGAAGGAGGATATGGATTTCCTTTTTGGACGCCCTGCCCTCCAGACGCTGTCTGCCTACGGTTACCGGCTGGAAGGTGAAGAAGGTCAGCCCACGAAGATTGTGAAAATAAAGGCGAACGAGTCGGCTTCGGCTTGACAGGTCCGGCGATATACGGGCTGTTTGTGCCTGGGAACTTTGTTCAAGAGAAGAATCCAGCCAATCCGTCTGCGCCATTTTATTGCCGTTGAAGTGGTCGATCCAGACGGACGAATCAATGAGAATCATTTGTCTAACCGCATCGCGTCGAGACTACCAGTCCACTTGAGTTTTCCTCGAAAGCCCTTGATTTTCTTCTGGCCTTTCAATTGCACTAACAATTTTAACCCCTCTTCTATGGCATCCTTTTTTGTCTTTAGGCCGGATACCTTGAGGGCGGATTCCATTAAATCGTCATCAAGAACTACATTCGTTCTCATTTCTTGCCTCCTATGTGTATAATCGCCCATATTATACACAGTAACGGGACTATTGGGCAGGGTTATATCTGGGCACCTCAAATGGTGCACTTTGAAGTAGAATTCACCGAAAAAAAATCTAATTTAGACCTATAAGATTTTTTTGAAAATCTGAAATATTGCGACGACTAGCCCCCATATCAATCAGCCTACCTGGTTCCACCGGCGATGATTGTATCAGGATTCTTGACTTGCCACCGTTTACTTCTTCTATGTTAATTTTGATTATTTCCCCCCAGCTCCTCCAAGTTAACCCTCTTTTGCCTTGTACTAATCCATCATCTACCGACACGCTTCCTATTCTCACGCCTGACATACTTAGTGCTTTGATAACCTTTCTAATAACATCATCTTTGGTTGCTAACAATTCAAATTCCGCCTTCTTTGTCGAAGCGTCGGGATCTTGAAAATACATGGGCAATACAAAAAATAACCCAATAGCGACCGCAATAAAGCTAACAACCGGAAGCACATCAATTTCTAGTTTCAGTGAAATAATGCCATTAAACACATGGAGTAATATCGCAGGCCCCCAGAGCCACCATACAGTGGATTTTGACCAACGAGAGATTGAAATATTGGGGTTGTCGAGTCGTACAAGATCACTAGCATCAGCAAAGTTTTTATCCCATTTGGCCACCGTCATTTTGTAAGCAACCCACGTTGACGCCAATCCAATCATGGCCGTTATAACTGATATTACTTTTCCTATGTCAATTTCCATAGACTCATTTACGCCTAACGATAAAGATTCTATGCTGAGTTGGGCGCAGCCTAATTCAATATGGCAAAAAACGCCCCTTACTTTTGCAGTTTAAGGATCGCTAAGTTCATAGCCGTAATTGTGCGCGATCTTTTCTCCTCGCTTTACAGACAAACTTACCCCTGATAATGAAAGCTTGAAGCTCCCCTCAATCCGCCTGCAAGAATTGGAACCAATTGTAAGTAACCGATTGAATTTGTTCAACAGTTAACCGGACAGCCGTGATTCAGATACCAAAAAAATTGTCCCCATTGGCCGTTCTATATTCCTGGGTTTTTACCAGATTTCGATATTAAATCCTCTGTATGCCTTTATCAGTTCAAAATCCATTCTGTTTGAAGTGATTACGGTTGCCCCGTAGTTTCTGGCAGTAAGCACTATCAGGACATCAAAATGCAAGTCTCTCAGTTTCTCGGGAGAAAATCCTTTATCTTTATAAATCCTTGATAGTATCTCACCGGATTCGAGCCAGTTTTTCTCTGTAGGGATAAGTATGGGATGATTCTTCGCCAGCGCACTTACAAAGCCTCTCTCCGCTTCTTTGGTAGCACCGCGTGCCAATTCGGATAAGACGACGGCAGAGTTTCTTATAATACCGTTCAGGTTCTGGAAGTTATTACTGAACCTATTAGTCCTTAAGTGGTCGATAAAAATTGATGTGTCGAAGATGATAATCTTACCCGCCATGAGCCTCAAACTTTAATTTTCCGCCGTGCCTGGACATTAACCTTTTAAATTTATTAAGGGCTACGATCTCGCGTAAGGCTATATGAACCGCTTCGGTTCTGCTCTTTACACCTAGCGCCTTCGCTGCGTCATCGGCAAGCTTGGTATCCAGCCTAATTGATGTCATTTTCACCGAGGGCTTCACACTGTCTACCTCCTCCTGTTTGTATATACAAATACTATATTATCTATATACAATTGTCAAGACTAACAAGGATAGAAACTTTCCCCAGGATTTTTGTTTCGCTGGGGATAACCCATGGTAAGCATCGGGCAAATTGTAATGAAGGAGCAGATCAGTGTTGTTTATTTGTTGATCTGAATCCCATGCGACCCTGCTGAGTTGACACCCAAACAGTGCCCTGCCTGGCGCTTCCGTATCATTGAGAAAATGGAAAGGAATAAATAAGTTATGCAACGTAAGAACCAACGTTATCGGCCTCGTCCTTATTCAACATCGTCAACAACGTGCCCTTTGTCCCCATTTAATTGAACCGTTGCCTTCTACGCCAAAAATAAAGAAACCATAGCGGTGGAATTAAAATAAAAATTAACCCCTTCACAAAATCTACAGTTTGAGCGACTGGATCGGAATTAAATGTATCAAACAAACCACCAATAAGAGTAATAAACAATATCAAATACACAAAATAAAGACCGATCTTTTTTCTTTTCATTAAGAAAAAACTGAACCAAGACCTAAAATACCTATTATCAATCCTGTCCATCTATTTGGAATGTATTCCGTTGTCACTCCAAAGATGAAACCAAAAGTTAATGCAATTCCCCCCTGAAGAAATCCCATAAATATCCAAAAATTACCCCAACCAAACCCTTTTTGTTTAGTCTGTGCATCATTAATAATTGCCTGAGTTACTTTATCAATCTTCTTTTCTTCATCTTTATTACTGACGGGCGGAATGTTTGTTTTATTGATCCATTCCCCACAATGCTTACATTTAATAGCATCATCTTGAATTTCCTCGGCACAGAATGGGCATTTTTTCATTTTGTATGGCCTCTTATTATAGGGAGAATGAAAAGCTCACCGACAGCGAAACCGCAAGGCTTTCGCTGTCAGATGGAGCGACAGGTTAGATGGTCCGAATCCTAGATTTGCTCACCAAACCAAGTAGTTAAGGCCTTAGATTCAGCCTCAGACAAAGATATTTCAGGCCTCTTTCCTCTATAAAATCGTGTTGTCATTACTTTCCAGGTATCCGACACGACCACGCCAGAAAGCTTAAAAAAGTCAGAATCATCAAAACACATTTCTATTCCAATTCTTGAAATTACATCATCTGCACCAAGCCGATTCAACCCGAGAATCAAAATGGCAGGTACACCTTTAGCAAGAGCAAGCTGACATCCATTCGCAGCCTTTTTTCTGGCCTTATAAACCACTTGACCGATTAAGGCATCCATGTCACCACAGTGCACCCCAGGCTGGTCGGACAAGAGCTCCTGGGAAGTGAAGGTAACCTCCAGAATTATTTGACGGTTGTCTATATTTATGACACCATCAACCATGGTGTCTGCTGGCTCTATGTCAATGAGGACGCCTTCTTTCGCAAAAAAGCCCAAAACGAGCAATTCGAAGAGATGATTGCGAAAATCAGGGGCGAATCGACGTTCCTTTAGCTGATGGAATTTACCCGCGATTTTCTCAGTTTGAAAAGGCAGTTTTGCAAGCGCAGTGAGTCTTTCGTCACAGATAGGCAAGAAGACCTTAAGAGGATCCAAGCCAATAAAAGCCAAAGCTAATCTCTCGTTAGAATTCAGCTTTTCTACTCTGCCGCTTAAGACAAGCGACTGGGCATTCTCAAACCATGGAACTCCTCGGAAAGGGTGTTTAAGGTGAAAAAACATGAGCGCTGAATCACTCGAGAAAACGCCATCTGTCTTAAAATTGACTATTTCACCTCGTATTGTTTCGCACCATTCTTTGTCGAGAATCTTTGAGATTGTGTTCGTCTTCTCCAATGCATCACAGATTGCGTCCAATTGCCTTTGCAAATCGGTATGGTAGGGACTACTCATATTGTGCCTTGCTTCATAAAACTATCTCGTTCAGCCACCTAACTGCCGCATTCCCACCGGAGCGTAGCGGAGGGGGAAACAAGTTATTGTATAGTTTCTGTATATCATACCTATTATCAAGCCTGTCATATAAAATCAATTTTTATTCTTGATATTTTCTTGAATATTATGAGCCAATATCATGCAATTTTGTAATGATATCAAGAAAGAATGGGCGGTAGGGTCTTCACTTTTAGGAGGCGCTGGTTTTGGCTTTCTTTTTGAGTTCTTCGGTGAGTATGAAATCCTGCGGGTCTTCCAGATCATACACAGAAAGGGGTGAGGGCGTCTCGATGCTCAATCCCGCCTCAAAGTTGTAAAGCGTGCGTATGTCCTTATTCAACTTGCGGGTGAGTTTGGTTATTGGTATGCCCACCGGACAGGCGCTCTCACAGGCCCCGCAGTCTGTGCAGCGGCCAGCCGAGTGCATGGCGCGGAGAAGGTGAAAGGTAAAGGCGTCTCCGGAGGCGGGCGGTTTATCAAACCACTTGGGATCGGTTCGATCCGTAAAACAGGTCGGACAATAGCAGACCGGACAGGCATTACGGCAGGCATAACACAGCTTGCAGCGGTCAAATAGAGTTCGGAAGTATTCTAAACGTTCTTCTGCAGATTGGGCCTCCAGCACCTCTATATCCTGATCGGCCGTTTCTTTATCTTCATCCCCCCTCCTCTCGGCGGATCTACCGACCGGCTCTCCAACCAGGATGTCGTAGATGACAGGGTTTTTATGCCGGCAATAAAGGCAACTCTGACGGAGGATCTCGCGGCGCGGATATTCCTTGGTGAAGGCATCACCGGACAATGTCACCCGGTCGGATTCCGTCCTGATGTCTTTTATCTTTTTTTTGCCTGAGAGCGCCTTAATCTTATGCCTGTCCAGCATCCCCTGGCAGGGAACGCCTATAATATAGATGTCTTCCCTTCTGATTTGACTTTCTACGATATAAACCACGATATTGCGTGAGGTGCAGCCATTGGCGATAATGCCGATCTTCTTATCCCGCCTGAGCAGATGCTTGGCCAGGTTGCTCACACAGAAGTCATTCCAGATGAGCTTTCCCGCTGCGGAAGACTCTTCTATAAACGCCGGCTGAGTAATAAGCGTGGTTGCTCCCGGCGTGAAACCTATAACCAGGTCAACCCTTTTCTCTTCCAGGGCCTTCGCCGCTATGCTTCGTATGGCTTCGGTAGGCATTGACTTTTAAACCATCGTATCAGTTTAGCTGTTTGAAAAAGTATTCTTAAATCCCTCCCAACCTCCATTTTTCAAAGGGAGGAGAAACGCTTCCCCCTTTGGAAAAGGGGGATTGAGGGGGATTTCGGCCTTTATAGCGCCTTGCTTAGGCATATTTTTCAAAAACCTAAAGTGTTACAAACCATCAAGGTCGGCTTTTTTTGAGATATTTTAACGGGCCGAGGGTTCTTACCCGGTCGGTAACTTCCTGCATGGTTTTTACAAAGAGTTCTGCTTCTGACGCAGAAATCCAGGCAAAGTGCAGGCGATCCTCCTCCATGCCCATAAAATTAAACAGATTTTTGAATAGTTGAAACCGGCGGCGGGCGTAAAGGTTACCGCTGCGGTAATGACAATCTCCCGGGGCGCATCCGGATACAATTACGCCATCTGCCCCCTGCCGCAGGGCAAACAGTATGAAATAGGGGCTTACGCTGCCTATACAGGGGACGCGCACGATGCGCACATTTTCCGGATACTTGAGCCGCTTGACGCCGGCCAGATCAGCCGCGGCGTAGCTGCACCAATTGCAAAGAAAGGCGATGATCTTGGGCTCCCAGCCCTGTGATTTTTTCCCCATTTTGCCAGCGTGTCTCAAATAATTATAATCGATGATCTCGTAAAAAGTAAAATTTTACCGCAGAGGACGCTGAGATAACATATTGAATAGTTTACGGCTTTTCTCTGCGGACTCTGCGTGCTCAGCGGTGAAAAGGTTTTTTTACGAAGCTGTCTTAATTATGGTGTTACCTTTTACCAAATGAGCGTGGGGCTGTCAACAAGCGAGGAGGGAAAACAAAATTGACATAACTAGCCCCTTTTGTTAACTTTATAAGTATGAAAAAGCCGTTAAGCCCTGCCTATAATTTTACGGTCCGGTTGAAGTCACCGGATCGCTCCGGGCCGGAAAAGGTCGCGGCGGCCATTGAAAGTGGTGCCGGCCGTCTCATAGATATTCACATCTTAAGTGAGGCCCGGAATGCTGTCCAGGCGCAGGCCAATTTCCATGCCCGTGACGAACAACATGCCCAGGCCCTGTTGGAAAAAATAGGCAAAATAGAAGGGGTGCGGATTCTGGAAGTAGTGGATGAGGTATTAAGACTGCACGAAAGGGGCAAGCTGGAGATAAAAAGCCGCATACAACTGAAAACCAAGACCGAGCTTTCTATGGCCTATACCCCCGGTGTGGCGCGGGTCTGCCAGGTAATAAATGAGGATGAAGACAAGGTCTTCGACTTCACGACCAAGGCGAATACCGTGGCCGTGGTTACGGACGGCACCGCCGTGCTCGGTCTGGGGGATATCGGGCCCCGGGCCGCGCTTCCGGTCATGGAGGGTAAGGCCATACTTTTTAAGGAATTCGGAGGGGTGGATGCCTTCCCCATCTGTCTGGATACAAAGGATGAAGACGGGATAGTAGCGGCGGTCAAGGCCATAGCCCCTGGTTTCGGCGGCATTAACCTGGAAGATATTTCAGCCCCCCGGTGTTTCACTATAGAAGAGCGTCTTAAGAGGGAACTGGACATCCCTGTCTTCCACGACGATCAGCACGGCACGGCGGTGGTGGTGCTGGCGGCCATGATGAACGCCCTTGAAGTGGTGGGCAAAAAGATGCCGGATATTAAAGTGGTCATAAGCGGGGTAGGCGCGGCCGGCGTGGCCGTGACCAATATCCTGCTGGCCGCCGGGGTCAAAAATATCATCGGCTGTGACAGGGCCGGGGCTATCTACCGGGGTCGAAGGAAACACATGTCTCCCGTCAAGGAGAAATACGCAAGGCGGACCAACCCTGCGCGGGAAAAGGGGGGTGTTGCGGCCGTCCTGAAGGAAGCGGATGTGTTTATCGGTGTCTCGGCTCCAGGGATTGTAACGCCGGATGATATAAAGAAGATGACGACTCAGGCTATCGTCTTTGCCCTGGCCAATCCCGTCCCGGAGGTCATGCCGGAGGATATTGCCTCGTATGCAGCGGTGACGGCCACCGGGCGCTCTGACTACCCCAATCAGATCAATAACGTGCTTTGTTTCCCGGGGATATTCCGAGGGGCCCTGGATTGCCGGGCGAAAGACATAAACGAAGAAATGAAGCTGGCGGCGGCCCGGGCCATAGCCGGCGCGGTAAAAAAGGATGAACTGGGCCCGGAGTATATCATCCCCAGTGTTTTTGACCCGGAGGTAGCCGGGAAAGTGGCTGAGGCCGCCATTATTGCCGCACGCAAGACCGGCGTGTCCAGAACAAAGTAGTGCCAAAAGTTTCACAAAAAATAAGCCACAGAGAACACAGAGCCACGTAAAGAAATCAAAAGAAAAAGACAGAGCAGTTAAGAACGAGATAGTTTTATTGGTATCTCCGGGACTTGTGCACTCTCCAGAGCTATGATTAAGTCATTTTCTGGGGACAAACAACAACATTGGAGAAGCTGGGGAGGGAAGGAACCAAATTCTGTATTAACCTACTGATAACTCTGTGTTCTCTGTGCCCTCTGTGGCAAGATTCTTGGCAGTACTCGGGGAATAAAGGGAGAAAAAATGAAGACCGGAAAAATCCGTAACCTCATTTATCTGCTATCGGTTATTATCCTTATACTTGGCGGGTGTATGCCGGCGGTAAAAGAGGTGGCCGTACCGCCGCCTGCGCCTCCTCCGGCACCTGTACCTCCCCCACCACCTCCGCCGCTCGTCCTTACGCCGGAAGGGGATATACCTCCATTCCAGGATGATATGGATCTGGACTCCCTGCGTCAGGCCGCTCTAAAAAGCCTTGGCTATTTAGAACGGTTGCCGGTCAAGGAAAGTTTCCAGTTCGGGGATGATATTTACAGCCGTGATGAGGTCATCGATTCGGTCAAGACACTCGTGGAGATAATAAATACCGGCGCTGCGCCGGAAGATTTCACCCGCCTGGTAAAAGAAAAATTTTCTTTTTACCAATCCAGCGGCCGCACCGGCCAGGGCGATGTACTTTTTACCGGCTACTATCTGCCGGTTCTCAAGGGAAGCCGGCTGCGTGCCGGTGGATACGTTTATCCGCTTTATCGCCGGCCCGACGATATGCTTTACGTAAACCTTCAGGATTTTGGCCTTGATTACCCGGCAAAGACACTGGTGGGAAGGCCGTGCAAAGGGAGGCTGGTGCCCTATTATACACGGCGTGAAATAGATTATCAGGGGGCCTTGCAGGGGAAGGGCCTTGAACTACTCTATCTCGCAGACCCTATTGAGGCCTTCTTTTTGCAGATCCAGGGCTCCGGGCGTATTGAACTGGAAGACGGCAAATCGCTGTTTGCCCAGTATCAGGCCAAAAACGGGCGCCCGTACCGCAGCATCGGCAACTTGTTTATTGAAGAAGGCAAGATGGAGCCTTCAGAGGTGTCCCTGTTCAGCCTGAAGGATTATCTGAAGAAGTATCCGGAGGAACAGGAGAGAATTTTATGCTATAATGAGAGTTATGTATTTTTCCAGTTGGCGGAGGATGGACCACGCGGTTGTTTAGGCGAGATGCTGACTCCGGGGCGTTCTATTGCCACGGATTCCCAAATGCTTCCACGTGGGGCTATTGCCCTGATAACAGCCGAAAAACCAGCGTTGAATAATAATGGCTGTATTGAGGGATGGACGTCATTTACACGCCTTGTCCTGAACCAGGATACCGGAGGGGCCATAAAGGGACCGGGGCGTGTGGATATCTTCTGGGGGTCAGGTCCTTACGCAGAGGCGGCCGCCGGCAACCTTAAACACACGGGAAGGCTGTTTTTCCTGGTCAAAAAGCGCGCAGGAATTAACCCGGATCACATCTGTCCAAAATAAGATTTTTAAAATCTCCCCTGCCCCCTCTTTTCCAAAGAGGGGGATTAGCGGTATTTTCCCCCTTTGGAAAAGGGGGATCAAGGGGGATTTGAAGGCAACAGCACATGAATCAGCAAGTTGGACAGGAATTGCCCCGGATACGAATAGAAAGGAAGTGATGCCGTGAAGGTATCTGTTAATAAATCCACTCTGGTGTTGGTGCAAGGGGACATCACAAGCGAAGAGACCGAGGCGCTGATAAATGCGGCCAATGACCGCCTGGCCGGCGGGGGTGGAGTGGATGGGGCCATACACCGGGCCGGCGGCCCGAAAATTATGGCAGAATGCCGGATTATCGGCTGCTGTCCGACCGGGCAGGCCGTAATTACCACCGCAGGTAACCTTAAGGCCAGGTTTGTAATTCACGCCGTGGGCCCCATCTATACGGGAGGCGCCAGACATGAGCCCCAGCTTCTGGCCGGCGCCTACCGGGAAAGCCTGCGCCTGGCCTCCCGCTATGGACTTAAAAGCCTGTCCTTCCCCTCTATAAGCACCGGGGCGTACGGTTATCCGGTGGAGGAGGCCGCAGAGATTGCCTTGACCACAGTTATCAGCTACCTCAGAGAGCACCCGGAGATCAACACGGTTCGCTTTGTACTCTTCAGCCGGGCGGTATTTGACGTTTATTGTAAGGTATTAGGCAGGTTAGTCGAATAAGGCGCTGACAAAGGTATCCGGGTCGAATTCTCTTAGGTCTTCTATCTTCTCTCCGATGCCGATAAAACGGATCGGGATATTGAGTTCATTGCTGATGCCCACCACAACCCCTCCTTTGGCGGTACCATCCAGTTTTGTCAAGACCATGCCGGTAACACCCAAAGCGCTGTTAAATAGCTTGGCCTGGGAGATGGCATTCTGACCGGTAGTGGCATCCAGCACCAAAAGGATTTCATGAGGCGCTCCGGGCATTTTTTTCTGAATAACCCTTTGTACCTTTTTCAGTTCCTCCATGAGATTTACTTTGGTGTGCAGCCGCCCCGCCGTGTCTATAATCATTACGTCTGTTTTCCGGGATTGCGCGGCCTCCAGGGCATCATAAACCACCGCAGAAGGATCGGAACCGCTTTTCTGTTTAATAAAATCGGTACCGGCCCGTTTGCTCCATATCTCCAGTTGTTCAATGGCCGCGGCGCGAAAGGTATCCGCCGCCACAAGCATGACGTTCTGCCCCAGGCCTTTGAATCTGTGGGCCAGCTTCCCGATGGTAGTGGTCTTTCCTGTGCCGTTTACACCTATAACGAGTATGACAAACGGGCTTGCCGTGATCTCTTCCCCTTCTTTTTGCGGAGAACGCAGCAAGGTGAGTATCTCTTCCCGGAGATAATTCTTAAGGGCAAAGGCATCGGAGAGTTCCTTGCGCTTTACCTTCTCCCGGATGCGCTCTATGAGTTCAGTAGCGGTGGATACTCCAAGGTCTGCGGTGATCAATATCTCTTCCAGCCTGTCCAGGAGATCGGCGTCAATCTCCTTTTTACCCAGGAAGAGTCTGTCCACCTGTTTGACAAAGGATTCCCTGGTCCTGGCTATCTGGTCCTTAAGGCGCTGAAAAAGGCCGCGCTCTTCCTCCGCCTTTTCTACCGGTTTTTCTTTATTCTTTAGAAACCATTTGAACATGGTAATTTATGCCTTTCTTAGATTAGTGTTCATCCGGATTCAGGCTTTCAGCTATCAGCTGTCAGCCGTCAGCATGTTTGTTATCCGTTATCCGTTATCCGACATTTTCTTTCGGTAAACAGTCAACAGTGAACGGTAGACCGGCTTCATGCCGATAGCTGACTGCTGGCTGCTCCATCCGGCCTTAGGCCGACCGTAGGCCGGAAACGTTGAGTTTCCGGATGAAAACTAGTTTAAACGCACCGAAAGCAGTTTTGATATGCCTTTCTCCTCCATGGTCACACCGTAGAGGACGTCGGCTGCCTCCATAACCTTCTGATTATGGGTGATGAGTATGATCTGGGCCTCTCTCCCGATCTCTTTGAGCATACTATTGAAGCGCTCTGTATTGGCCTCATCCAGAGGGGCATCCACCTCATCAAGGAGACAGAACGGGCTGGGTTTGACCATATAGACCGCAAAAAGTAAGGCGAGGGTAGCCAGGGCCTTTTCGCCGCCGGAAAGCAGGTTGAGATTGGTCAGTTTTTTGCCCGGGAGCTGGACATATAGCTCAATACCGGCGCCTAACGGGTCATCCGGGTCGGTCAATTCAAGCTCGGCCTGGCCGCCTCCCAAGAGCGTGGGAAATGTAAGAGAGAGCTTTTCATTTATGGCCTTGATGGCCTCATAGACGCGTTCTTTTGAGGTCCGGTTTATCTTCTGGATGGCCTGTTCCAGGGACTGTATAGAGGAGACAAGGTCCTGTTGTTGGGTGGAGAGGAAGGCGTGCCGTTCCTCCAGCTCCTTATACTCCTGGATGGCGGTCAGGTTTACCTCTCCGATCCTGGCGATATCTTCTCTGATTTGCTGTGCCTCGGCCAGGGCTTCGTCCGTAGAAAGCGCTGAATCTGCATGGGCAGAATATTCTTCCCGCAAAGAGATATGATAGGTCTCCTGTATCTTGTCTTCAAGATGCCGTATATTTAACTGTGCCTCTGTCTTCTCTACCGAGAGGGAATTCAGGCCGGTCTGAACCTCCTTTAAATCCTTTTGCCCGGCCTTTAATGCGGCCTGAATTTGCATGAGGGACTCTTTTTTTTGCTGATGTTGCCGGAGGTAATCCTGTAACAATTCACCCGCTTCCTGTTGTTTTTGCGTATCGATGGTCAGGCTGCCTTCGGCGCCGGCGATCTCCCCGGCTATTTTGTCCTGCTGACCGACAAACTCTTCCATCTTGGCCTGCAATCTTTGACCCAGCGCACCCAGCCTTTCATATTCCTGACCGAGGCGATCCGCTTCGGATTCCAGATGGCGGATTTTTTCCTTCAGGGCGGTCAGTTCCATCTTGGCCTCTGTAACACGGGCATGACTGCCTTCCATCTCGCTCTCCATGGCCGCCGCGTCATTTTCCCGAAGGTCTATCTCCGCCTGGAGTGAGGACTTTGCAGACTGCATTTCCTCAAGCTCTTCCCTGACCTCTGCGAGTTCCCGCGTAAGCGCGGCCCCTTCCCGGTCAAATTCAGCCTCTTCCTGTTCTAAAAGGGCCAGCCTCTTTTTATGTATCTCCTCCGTCTGCGCCAGTTGTTCCAGTTTCTGCTTTTTGAGGCGATGCTCGAATTGCTTTTGCGCCAGTTCCCCTTCTTTCTGTCTTCGTTCGGTCTGTATATCAGCAAAGTTGGTTTCCGTCTCTTTAAGGTCTTTTTTCGTCTCCTCTATGGCGCTTCGCAGCTCATCCACTTCCCCGGTCAATTGCCGTATCTCTTCTTTGCGTGAGAAGAACCCGGCGGGCGCTCCCTGGCGGCTGCCGCCTTCGATAAAGCCGGACTGATCTATCATGTCTCCATCGCGCGTGACTACCGTACATCGACCGCCCCGACCTTCCCAGAACGTCCGGGCCTCCTGAATGGTTTCAAACCAATAGACATCCCTCAGTAACTGCCTGACCAGGTTATGGTAAGGAGGAAGGGCCTTGATCCGGTGAACGAGCAAATGACCCGGCTCCGCCGGCGCAGCGGCCTCTTCCCCGGCAAGGCTGAGGAACCCGCTCCGTCCGCCTTCCCGGTCCTTTAGACAGGTTATGGCCTCAATAGCCCGATCCACATCTTCTACCACCAGCGACTGCAGTTTGCTGCCCAGGACAGATTCTATGGCCATGGTAAGCCCGGGTTCAGTCTCCAGGAAGTCGGCCAGAAGCCCCTGTATCCCGTGGCCGCCTTGATTATTATGGAGCAAGGTCCTGGTTCCCGCCGGGATACCCTCCAGGTTGGTTTGCAGGTTTTTCAGGAGATCCAGTTTGGCCGTTTTTTGGGTATGGGCCTGCGTAATCTCCCGCAGTTTTTTTTGCAGGGCCTGAAGCCTTTCTTCCAGGGTCTCTTCCCGGGCCTTCAGGCGGGAAATAAACGGGGGTATGGCATTAATTTCCCCTTCTAATTCTGCCTGTTCATTGGCCCTGGCCGCGCGTTCCTGACGGGTTATCTCCCGGGCGGATGCGACCTCCCGGCGATCTTCCTGATTTCTCCGGCGCTTTTGATTCAGAGCGGCCATGGTCTGCTCTATGGTTCGTATCCGATTTCGGTAGTGGGTTTCACGGGAAAGAAGGCCGACCATCTCCATCTTGTGATCTTCAAGCTCATCCAATATGGTCTTTTGCTCTGTACGCAGTTCTTGCAGTCGCTTTTCCGCCCCGGCAAGCTCCGTATGCCTTTCCGCCACCGTGCTGTTTAGCGACTCGGACTCCTTTATGCACCTCTCTTTCTGCGCAGCGATCTCCTCTTTGTGCTGCTCTTCACGTTCCAGGCCCTGGGCCGTCTCGGCCAGATGGCGCTTTATCTCCTCCAGGCTATGGTTAAGATATTCAATACGATTTTTTTTGTCCTGAATAAGTTTTTCCAAATGATGCGTCTTGCTCCTCTGCTCTTCGATGAGCTTCTCCTGCTCCAGGCTCGCCAGCTCCAGTTCCTCCGTCTGTAATTCCAACTGCGCTATCCGGGCGGCCAGGGCGTTTTCCTTCTCACTCTCGAGGGTGATAACCTCCTCCTTCCGGGTGAGGATATCCTGCCACTTAGCATAGTCGGCAGAGGCCAGGAATAGCTCCAGCCCCTTTAGATTCTGCTTAAGCTCCAGGTATCGATCTGCCTTTTTGGCCTGCCTGTGCAGGCTGTTCATCTGCCTCTTTATCTCGCCCAGGATATCTTCAAGGCGCAGAAGGTTGTGCCTGGTGTGCTCTATCTTTCGAAGGGCCTCGTCTTTCTTGAATTTAAACTTACTGATTCCCGCCACCTCTTCTACCAATATCCTTCTTTCTCCCGGCTTGGCCTCTACAAAGCTCCCGATCTGCCCCTGATCGATAATGGAATAGGCCCTTGTCCCCACGCCGGTGTCCATGAAGAGATAGACGATGTCTTTCAACCGGCAAGGGGCCTTATTTATCAGGTATTCGCTCTCTCCGGAACGATAAAGGCGGCGGGTTACGGCGATCTCGCTCATATTTTCAAAGGGCGGAGGGGCGCTGCCGTTGCCGTTGGCCAAGGTTATGGTTACTTCCGCCACCCCTAAAGGGGC
Organism: Desulfovibrionales bacterium; assembly: GCA_028715605.1. NCBI lineage: Bacteria > Pseudomonadati > Thermodesulfobacteriota > Desulfovibrionia > Desulfovibrionales > Desulfovibrionales bacterium. Next base: position 27,708 of record JAQURM010000012.1, on the reverse strand, counting down.
CCGGCTTTCGCTGCCCGCAAAGATGACGTCCTCCATGGCATTTCCACGGAGCTGCCTTGGGCTCTGTTCGCCTAAAACCCAGCGTATGGCATCGACGATATTGCTCTTGCCACAACCATTCGGGCCAATAATAGCGGCAATACCTTCGCTAAAGGAGACACTCGTCTTGTTGACAAAGGATTTAAAGCCAAACATCTCCACACGATTTATTTTCATCGATAAGCACCCGCCTTCGGCTGTTGATTGCCTGTACCCAGGCCGGATATATGACACATTACCTTAATTTTATATAATAGCAAAGATGTGGCAATCTGTAAAGGATAAAGTACAATAAGGGGTATAGTCTCAAGGGCTATATACTATATATTGGGTAGGCTGCTATAAGGTCACGACGCGGATTGCAATTTACCAAAATCAGCGACGTTCTTAAACAGATTTGTGATGAGAGTAAGGAGGTTCAGCCTGTTTCGGCGCAGCCGTTCGTCCTTATCCATGACCATGACCGCATCAAAGAACTCATCTATGGACTTTTTCAGCCCAGCGGTCTCCTGTAATGCGCCCGGGTAGTCACGCCTTTCCATCTGTGCCCGGACCTTCTCATTTATTTGACCATAGCCGGTATAGAGGCGGCCTTCCGCCGGATGGACAAAAAGGCCGGGATCAATGTCTGTTTCTTTATTATCACGTGAGATATTCACTGCCCGCTTGCAGGAGGTCGAAAGGTCCTGGAATTCAGGCCGCGATTTGAATTGCTGCAGGGCCTCTATCCTGCCCTGGGTCTCCCGGAGACGGTCAAAGTGGAGAGATGTGACGGCCTCTATGACGTCTGCATCCGCCTGGCCGCTTAGAAGATGCTGATAACGCGTTCGGAAGAAGGAGAGGACATCTTCCCCGGTTTTATCTATATCCCCGGTAATCTTGCCGGCCAGGAGGGTCGTGCTGCGGGCTATCAATTCTTTCAGAGAGACATCGAACGAACGGCCCAGGATAATGTGCAATATGGCCAGGGCCTGCCGGCGCAGGGCATAGGGATCGGCCGTGCCCGAGGGCGTCAGCCCGATGCCGAAGCAGCCGGCTATAGTGTCCATTTTGTCTGCGACGCTGAGGATGCAGCCTATCTGACCGGCCGGAAGGGCGTCACCGGCAAAAGCGGGCCGGTAATGTTCGAGGATGGCCTCAGCCACCTCCTTTTTCTCGCCGGAGAGGAGGGCGTATTCACGGCCCATTATCCCCTGCAGGGTGGGGAATTCGCCCACCATGGCCGTGAGCAGGTCGGCCTTGCAGAGGTAAGCCGCCCTTTCCACGTCAGCCAACCTGTCCGGGCAAATCTTTTCGGCCAGAAAAACCGCCAGCTCCTTGATGCGCATAACCTTTTCATAGGAGGTGCCGAGTTTGGAATGGAAAATAACCCCTTTTAATCTCTCGGTCCGGGCGGCCAGGGACTCTTTCCGGTCTTCCGCGAAGAAGAAGCCGGCGTCCTGGAGCCTGGCCCTCAAGACCCTTTCGTGGCCCCTGGTAATCATAGCCGGGTTGGCGACAGGGGTATTATTGACCGCAATAAAATAGGGGAGAAGTTCCCCTTCGGCATTGACCACCGCGAAATATTTCTGGTGTTCCCGCATGGCGGCTATGAGCACGGGCCTGGGAATAGAGAGATATTCCGCGGCAAAGGAGCCGCAGACCGCGGCCGGATACTCTACCAGGTTAGTGACGGTGTTTAAAAGGTCTTCGTCCGGCAAAACCTGGCCCCCGGCTGCGGCCGCCGCCTGAGCGATTCCGCTTATGATTATCGACTTGCGTTCCTCAGGATCGACGATTACGCCGGACCGGGAGAGTTTGTCTTTATAGTCGGCAAAGTCTGTGACCTCTACAGAGTCAGGCGCTGTGAAGCGATGGCCATAGGTCGACCTGCCACTTTTGATCGAACCAAAATTAAAAGGGATAACCGCTCCCCCATAGACAGCCAGTATCCAGTGGATAGGGCGCGCGAAACTTATCGTCTCCGAACCCCAGCGCATGGACTTGGGAAATGAAATGGTGCGGCAGATTTCCGGCAAAAGGGCCTTCAGGAGAACAGCCGTCTCCTCACCCTTTTCGTCTTTCTTTATGAGCAGATATTCCCCCTTGGGGGTCTGGATCGTGGCGAGGGCGGAGACATCCACCCCTTGAGACCGGGCAAAACCTATGGCGGCCGGGGTAGGGTTGCCGTCAGCGTCAAAGGCCACCCGCCTGGGCGGGCCGGTAATCTCCCTGGACTGGTCGGGCTGACGGGCGGCCAGGTCGGATACAACCAGGGCCAGGCGCCGCGGAGTTCCCAGAGCGTTTACGCTCCCGAAGGAGATGTTTTTTTCACTTAATAGACGGGCGGCTATCTCTTTCATCTGGGCCAGGGCATCAGAAATAAAACCGGCCGGGAGTTCTTCTGTCCCGATTTCCAGGAGCAATTCGTGAACCATACTATGACTCCAATTTAATCAATGTTCATCCGGAAACTACAGTTTCCGGTCGTGCCAGAGGCAGATCCGCCGGGGCGAACTTCACGCTTTCAGCGATCAGCGATTAGCTGTAAGCAAAAATCTATGAAAACAAAACATTAAGCTGAAAGCTGATAGCTGACTGCTGATCGCTTCGTCCGGAACCCTAAGGTTTCCGGACGAAAACCAGTTATGTCTGACCGGCATATTTTTCGGCCACGGCCCTGGTCAGATTCCTCACACGGGCGATGAAATGCGTCCTCTCTGTGACGCTGATGGCCTTGCGGGCCTCGAGAAGGTTGAAGGTATGCGAACACTTCAAACAATATTCATAGGCAGGCAAGACCAAATCCTTATCAACCAGGCGAAGGGCCTCTGCCTCATAGGTGTCGAATAGTTTCAGGAGCATCCGGATATCGGCTTCCTCAAAATTATATCTGGAAAATTCATATTCAGTGCGGCGGTGGATATAGCCGTACTTGACCCCGTTCCTCCAGGCGATATCATAGACATTGTCTATGGCCTGGAGATACATGGCCAGCCTCTCCAGCCCATAGGTAATTTCTACAGAAACGGGCTGGAGGTCTATACCCCCTACCTGCTGGAAGTAAGTAAATTGAGTAACCTCCATGCCGTCCAGCCACACCTCCCAGCCCAGGCCCCAGGCCCCCAGGGTCGGCGATTCCCAGTCATCCTCTACAAAACGGATGTCGTGCTCCTTAGGATTCAGCCCCAGGGCCTCTAAACTCTTCAGATAGATGTCCTGAATCTCCAGGGGAGAGGGCTTGATAATCACCTGAAACTGATAGTAATGCTGGAGGCGGTTGGGATTCTCGCCATAGCGGCCGTCCGCCGGACGCCTGGACGGCTCGACATAGGCCACCTTCCAGGGATCCGGTCCCAGGACGCGGAGGAATGTGGCGGGATGAAATGTCCCCGCCCCAACCTCAATATCTATAGGCTGCTGGATCACACAGCCCTGGTCTGACCAGAACTGCTGCAACGAAAAAATCAAGGTCTGAAAGTCCATCAGTTAGCTCCCTACGCTCAGAAAAGCGCTTTTTTATTACCACCATCCACAAACAAAGTCAATTAAAGCCAACTATGGCTGCCTTCCTTTGCCGGAAGGACATTCTTGCGACAAAAATCCGGCCACAATTTCCATACAAATTTCCATGCTCATATAAGCACCCTCGAACGATGAAAATCCCCCTATCCCCTTCGCAAAGGGGGAAACATCTTTACCCCCCCTTTGAAAAAGGGGGGCTGGGGGGATTTAAAAAGAGTTTTCTACGTAATTGACTAAAGATGTTAAGAGAAGGAAGAATATAAAAAAGCGCATAGCAAGTGAATCTGCCTGTTTTCAGGCAGCACCTGTCAGGTTATATGCAAGCCTAAGCCCGCGGCCACGAAGGATAGTGGAGCACTTTAGCCTATTGCCTCTCCAAAACCTCCCTTATCTTATGCGACAGTGCTTTGATATCAAAGGGTTTCTGGATAAAACCATCACAACCACGTTCCAATATCCCGGCTGCCTGGCCGGTTATGCTGTAGCCACTGGAAAGAAGCACCCTTACAGCAGGGTTAATCTCCTTAATTATGTCATAGACCTCACTGCCACTCATGTCCGGCATGATCATGTCCAGGATAACCAGATTAATCTCATCCTTGTGTTTCTTATAAGCTTCTACCGCTTCCTTCCCGGATGCGGCCAGCAATACCTTGTAGCCCATTGCCCTGAGAATCTTTTCGCCAACACCAAGAATCATATCCTCATCATCAACGAGCAGGACAGCCTCTGCGCCCCTTAACATCTCATCGGCCGGATTCTTATCTTCTGTCTCGACCTTTTTCCCTGAGGCCGACAGGTAGATGTTGAAGGTAGTCCCCTTGCCCTTCTCACTGTAAACATTGATGATGCCGCCATGATTCTTGATGATCCCGTAGGCAGAGGCAAGACCCAGTCCTGTTCCCTGGCCCATCTCCCTGGTGGTAAAAAAGGGCTCAAATATCCTCTTCTGGGTGGCCTCATCCATGCCCACCCCGGTGTCGGTCAGCGATATCTTCACATAATTGCCGGCTTTCACACCAAACGGACTGGCATAGTCTTTGTCAAGCACAACATTGCTTGTTTCGATATAGAGGTCTCCTCCACCGGGCATGGCCTGCCAGGCATTGACACAAAGGTTTAACAACACCTGATCAATCTGCCCCTGATCCACTTCGACCGGCCAAATGTCCTTCTGGTATTTCTTATGAATCCTTATCTCTTTCCGGGTACGGCCAAACATGCCCAGATTCTTCTCAATGAACATATTTGGGTCTGTTGCCTTTACCTCGTATTTGCCGCCCCTGGCGAACCCCAGGAGTTGCCTGGTAAGATCTGCTCCTTTTCCAACCGCAGCCTCTATCCTTTTGAGATCTTCAAAATAAGCATGGTTGGAGTTAATGTGCAGCAACATCAAGGACGTATATCCCTGAATGCCCATGAGGAGGTTATTGAAGTCGTGGGCGATACCACCGGCAAGAGTACCGATGGCCTCCATTTTCTGGGCTTGCTGGAGTTGGGCTTCAAGTTTCTTTTTTTCTTCCTCCATGCGCTTTCGCTCGGTAATTTCCTGCACTACTTCTACAACCGCTACGATCTCTCCGTTGTCATCCTTAACCGGATAACCTCGAAAATGCCACACCCTCCCATCGGGACTATATGTTTCCCCTTCCTGCGGCTGGCCGGTTTCCAAGATTTTTTGGGCCGGGCAGTGGGGACAGGGTTCGCTTCTCTGAAACCACTCTTTATAGCAATAACTCCCCACCAGTACATCGGCTGTTGAGCCGGCCGAGTCAGCTGCGGCCCGATTTACCCATAAGATATTCATGTTCGTGTCCACATAAATTACAAGTTCTGACATGGTTTCCAAAATAATCCTTTTTTCTTCTTCCGCCTTTCGCAGCGCCTCCTCGGCCTGCCTCCAATCGGTAATATCAGTTATGATTTCAACACCTGCTACGATTTTTCCGGTCGAATCTCTTAAGGGAGAAGCGGTATTCACGACGTATAATGGACCGTCTCTCCTCGGCACAATTCTTTCGGTTGTGTGGATATTGCCGTCACTGAAAGACTTGGCCATCTGGCAACCTTCGCAGATCTCATCTCTGTTCTTAATTGCCTTGTAACAGATCTGGCCTGCATGTTCTCCATAAGAATCTCTGTGAACCTTGTTCTGATACACAAACCTGAAGTCGGTATCTATGATGCCCAGCGGCTCCCCTATGCTTTCGATAATTGATTCGGCTTTGAGCCGCTCATTTTCTGCTGTCCTGATTGCTGCCCGCAGCGCCTCCTCCTGCCGTTTGCACTCGGTGATGTCACGCGCCGTCGATATCGCGCCCGTCACTACCCCCGCTTCATTCTTAACCGCCCGGCACCACCATGCCAGCAATCGCGGTACTCCATCCAGGCGTCTCTGCCAGCTTTCGACATAAAACACATTCTCTTCGCCGCTAAAAAGCGGGTCAACAACCTGGTAAGTATCTTGTTCCCCTTCAAAATAATAAGCGGCATCTTTACCAATGACGTCCTTGCCAAAAAAACCAAAACCCGCTTCATTCGCCCAAGTGTAGACCTTGTCGGCATCCACTTCCATAATAATGTCAGGAATAGCGGCCAGCATGGCTTCCTGGCGGCCGGACAAGGCCCGCAGAGCTTCCTCAGCTCGCTTGCGCTCGGTGATTTCCAACTCTAACTGCTCGTTCTTGGCGGCCAGCTCGGCGGTACGCTCCTCCACACGACGTTCCAACTCCTCATGGGCCTTTCTCAGCGCCTGCTCGGCCTGCTTGCGCTCGGTGATGTCTCTGGCTATGCCACATAAGCCAACAATGTTACCGTCAGTATCCTTCATCGGTACTTTTATGACGTGGAAGGTTGTCAAAACATTATGCACAGGTTTCGTGTGCTCCTCTTCCACAACCTTCCCCTGGAGTACACGACGGTCTATTTCACTTATATGTTTTCCCGCATCTTTCCCGAAGAGTTCCTCATCGGTTTTTCCCAATAGCTCCGAAGCCGGAACACCAAATAGCCTCTCCATGGCAGTATTCACAAACTGATACTTACAGGAACCGTCCTTAATGAAAATTGAATCCAGTGCGGAATTTACAATAGTCCGAAATCGTTCTTCGCTTTCTCTCCATGACTGCTCTGCCCGATTGCACTCCTCTCCTGATGCTTCCAGTTCAGATATCCGCTGCCGCAATTCTAATAATTCATTCAGCAGTTGCTTTTTTGTCTTATCTTCATCTTTCATCTTGCAACTCCCAGATTAACCGACAATTTTACCTTGCTATTCCCAGGCGGGTTCGGTTTTAAATAACTCCCATAATATCGGCGAGATTGTCAACATTCTACAGGGTTCACACTTACACAATCATTTCGTCCTACGTAAGGGTTACCTGGTCGAAAAGTAATAAGAGGGCTATTCCTTCAGCTAAAAAATTATGTATAGCTTGCCATCCTGAGCCTTGCCATTTTGACAAATCCATTACCGATATGGGATGCATATCATAGGTTTTTGGGAACCGCAATTTTAATGTATGGTATTTCAGTTGAATTTGGACAAACATTATAGCGAAAGGAAAGGCGGCATCGACCGTAAGCTTCTTCTGTCCCGAGGTATGCTCTCCCCGGCCACCTGCTGTCTTATCAACCCGGATGTGGAAAAGACAGTGGAAAGGCGTTTCGCATGACCCGTGAGCTATGCCGGCGGCTGAGAGGAAAATACAGAAGTTAGAGAAATGGCTGGGGCAATAAAGGGGATTCTGAAGAGAAAATAGGGTAGATCAGTCATCCTTCTGCGTATGGCAGGTGAAGCATCCGGTAGTATTAGATCCCCCGCCTGCAATCATAGTTGTGTAGTCCCACCTTAGCATGTCAGGGTAATTCGTGGCATGGGCGGCGTGGCAGGAAAGACAGGTGACAACATCTGTTCCCGGCGTGACGGTACCACTTGGTGCATCAGGGACTGTTGTCCTGCCAACTGGGGCTTCTACACTGTAAGTTGTATAGTCCTTGTATTCTTTAGCAACATCGTCAGGTAAAACAACATCAGTTGGATGTCTCGTGAAGGGCCCCGTGGTGCTACCCCCTATCCCGCTTAACTTATGAAAATTGTAATGGCAGGTAGAGCAAAAACCGCTTATTGTGTTATTAGGAGACTTTATTTTCATGTCATCGGCCATGTCATGACAGTCAAGGCACCCGGTCTCCCCCGGGCTGGTTGTGCCAAAATATTCATTATGATCAGTGGCATTCAGGTTCTGATACTTATTTGCTCCCATGTTTTCAAAGCCCTTAACATTGTATAGGAACCGGTATGAGTTTGCTACAGTAGTGGCAGAGTCGCACTTGCCATCCACATTCCCATGATGAGCACCTTTTAACGTGGACAAACCACTCCCGTAGTTAAATCTGCGATAACCATGGCAGCCGTTATGTCCGGCACAGGTAAGTGTATTTGTTGTGGGCTCAGTAGTAGAATGATGACCTGGCGCACTATTCAAGGTGCCATCGGGGTTGCCGAAATCACTGACATTATGCCCCCTGTTATCATCTGTATCAAGATACTTAAAATTTCCACCAGCCAAATCCCCGGACCCATCCGTGTGATAAATCTGGGGAATATCGCTACCACCTATAGTTACAATCTTGCTAGCGGTGCCTTGGGCATGGCAACCTATACAGCTTCCGCGAGTAAGCAAAGAATTAGGGCCTGTTTCACCCCCATATGTAGCCATGGCTGCCCCACCCTGACTGTTGTGCATAGTGTGGCAGTTGACACAGGGGCCGGTGACTGCGGCAATAGCAGTCACCGGAATAGACAATATCAAGAAAACAACCAACGCCAGCGTAGCTGACAGTGACGATATATTTATCCCCTGAAGGGGTATTCTTAAAGTAGCCTGCGGTGCTGGATTACCTACCATTTTTCATACCTCCAAGCGGAGCTGGAACTAAATTTCCATACCCAACTTTTAATGGCAGAATTTTTTCTTTTGTTCTCGTAGCACATGTAAGTTTCATTGTCTAGTAAAATTGGGCAAAATACACTGGCCAGAGACCAAATTTCCGCACTCTGGCTTATTGTGTTTATCGGCATGTTCGGGCTAACTCTTTAATTTATGAGCCGAGGCCATTCTTTTCTATCCTGTCTGGCTAGACAAAAGCAAAACCTGTGCCGTAACCTGCGGAATAATCTTAAAAAAGAAAAATATCCGTTATATCCGATGGTTATATTTTTACCGGGATAGCGAAGGAGCGTCAAGACAATAGAAAAAGAGAACCAAAATACCAACTCAGTGGAAAATCGTTTCCATTTGTAGAGAAATGTTCTCCCTACCTCTTTTTAAGAGGGAGTAAGAGAGTAACGTTGTTTCTCACATTGCTTTTCTTTTGATTTGAAAAAGAGTGCAAAAGAAGTAAATCTCGCCGATATCGCGCAAGCAATTGGATAGAAGGCGGGGTGAGGGGTTATGCACAACGTCCCTATCCTATATATCCTTATGATTATCGAATAAAGTACGACCTGTGCCACGAAAAGTCCTTTCAAGAATCAACCCTGGCATGGTAAGTTATAAATTGAGTCGTGTGAGGCCATACCTATGCTTCATTCAGCGCACAAATAAAAACACAGGATTTGAAGAAAGGAACGAGCATGAAGAAGGAAGGGTTTATTCTGTTTAGTGGCGGCGTTAAAGGGGCTGAGGCGGAATTTGGGGCGAATGCGGAGCGTTTTGGAATTGAAGAAGTGAACTTCACATTTGAAGGACACAACATCGTTCGCCAACGAGGCTTGCGGGTACTGAACCACGAAGAGCTAAAAAATGGGGACGTGAGCCTGGAATACGTTTCGCGGCTGATGAATCGCCGCTACACCAGCAGCCCGATATTTCGCAAAATTCTGCAAAGCATCTGGTATCAGATTAACAACGGACAGGAAATTTACGTGATTGGAGAGATACTGGAGGACAAAACCGTAAAGGGTGGCACAGGATGGGGCGCCGAGTTCGCCAAACTATGCAACAAACCATTATACGTATTCGACCAGAAACGTAATGCGTGGTTCAGTTGGACTCAGACAGACTGGGTTGAGCGCGAGAGGGGAAATGAGCCGGTCATCACCCATGTTCATTTCGCAGGAACAGGGACGCGCTTTCTCGAAGAAAACGGCAAGAAGGCAATCGCCGAGTTATTCGAGAGAACGTTCTCATAATTGAGTGGCACATCTGTTCCATTGTTGTAAGGCGGGTAGCTTAAGTAGTCAATGCACCTGACGCCGGCCGGTTGGGAGTATTATGGATAAGGGGGAACGCAGTCGTGTTAGTTCTGTTAATTCCCTTACGCGTCGCATAATCATCGAGTAACGGGTTAGCTGTTTGAAAAAGTATTTTAAAATCCCTCCCGACCTCCCTTTTTCAAAGGGAGGAAAAACGCTTCCCCCTTTGGAAAAGGGGGATTGAGGGGGATTTTGGACCTTATAGCGCCTTGCCCAAGGCAATTTTCCAAGAACCTAAAGTGTTACATCCTCGAATGGCTGGGGAAGATAAGCCCATAGTGAGTAAGCGGAGTAAGATATGATTCGGGTCTCGTCAAAAATTATGCTGGACGATAACGAGCTTCACTTCAGGTTTGTGCGCTCCTCCGGACCCGGCGGGCAGAAGGTAAACAAGGTAGCAACTGCCGTTCAGCTCCGTTTCGATGTAATCCGCTCCCCTTCACTTCCGCCCGAGATTCGTGAGCGGCTGCTGCGCATCGCCGGGAAGAAGGTCACTGAGTCCGGGATGTTCATTATCCAGGCTCAACGCTTTCGCACGCAAGAACGAAATCTCCAGGACGCAATCGATCGACTGGCAGCGCTGATCCGCAGAGCGGCAGAAATACCGAAGCCTCGCCGTAAGACCATGGCCCCCCTTGCGTCACGGAGACGCCGCATAGAAGCAAAACAGCGGCGCAGTCAGACCAAACGCATGCGACGACTAATCCACCCCTCTGAGGAGTAGGCCCAAAGCGCCCGGAGGCAAAAAAACCGGCCATCCGGCTATTACCGGACAGGCACATAGCCTCCCCTGACCCCGGAATCAGAGAGCACAATCTGCCAAAGCTGGTTCTTTCTGGCCCTGAACGACCCTGCGCAGGTGAGAAGGTAGTACTTCCACATTCGATAGAATGTCTCCCCGTATTTCCCGTGAAACTTGTTCCAGTTTTTATCGAAGTTTTGAAACCAGGCCATCAACGTCTTGTCGTAGTCAGGCCCAAAATTGTGCCAATCTTCGATCACAAATATCCCTTCGCACGCCCTGGCAATCTGGGATACGGAGGGCAACATGGCGCGTGGGAAGATATACCTGTTGAACCAGGCGTCCATATCGGTTACTGAAATATTACCGCCAATGGTTTGTATGAGAAAGAGCGCGCCCGGCCTGAGATTGCGCTTGACGACGCTCATGTACCTGCGATAATTCCTGAAGCCGACATGCTCCAGCATCCCCAGCGAAACTGCGGCATCGAAAGCGCCGTCGCTACGGAGCGCACGATAGTCCTGCAACCTGATCTGGACCGGTAATCCGGCGCACATTTTTTCGGCCAGCGCACATTGTTCTTTGGAGATAGTTATCCCCACGACTGAAACGCCGTAGTTCTCGGCAGCGAACCTGGCAAAGCTGCCCCACCCGCAGCCAATATCCAAAACCCGCATGCCCGGACGCAGATAGAGTTTCCTGCAAACCAGTTCCAGTTTGGCTTCCTGGGCCTCGTCCAATGTCCTTGCGTTTTTCCAATAGGCGCAACTATAGACCATCCGTTTATCGAGCATGGAGCGAAACAGCTCGTTATCCAGATTATAATGGGCAGCGGCACAGAGGCAGCGTCTCTCGTTCTGCTGATTAAGAACCCGGGCCGAAAGGCATCCCCATGCGAGCGCTGCCCTGCTGGTCAGGCTGAGATCATTTATACTAAACTCTATGTCCTTCGCTAACGCCTTCTCTGCCAGGACATCCAGTCTGTACGTCTCCCACCAGCCGTCCATATAGGCCTCGCCCACGCCCAAAGCCCCGCGGGCAAGCGCCCGCTCATAAAAACGTCCATCCCTGACCCTAATATCAGAATCTCCCTTGCCGTCTATGACGATACCGGCCTGGGCCAGGACGGCCTGAAGAATTTCTTTGGCTTTCGCTGCCTTCATAAGCATTTTATCTCAAGACTGATGATCTCGTAAAAAATCAAAGTTTGACGGCTTCCCGACACACATCTTGAAACGCACCGCTGCATAGCAAGACAGAAAATAAGCTGTTTGTCAGCAGACTATAGGCTGGTGTAAACGCTATAACGCAGAAAGAGGAGGAATATCGTGTCGAACCCCGGAGTCAACGGTCGGAGAGAGACGTACAGCGCGCGCCCGATTACTTCTTGAGAATCCCGCAGGAGACGCCGAATGAACACAAAGCGTATAATTATAATATTAGCACTCAATAATTATGATGTACAAGCAAAAATTACCGGGAAAGCCGGTCATCCTGTTCGGAGGGCGAGTGGACGGTCAAGATTGCAGATTTCAGCCGGGGAAAATTACCGCTTTTAGTTTTGAAGCTCCCCGCAGTCCGCCTGGGGCGGACGGCGAATACGCTTGCTACTCATGTTCACCTGAAAATCCCCGTACCCCCTCTTCATCAAAAAAAGGGGGCCGGGGAATTGTTTTCATTGTTCTTTGTCCGCCGCGGCGGATGAGTGTTTTAATCGATTTTTCCGGCGCGTCATACCCGGCCTTAATGCCGGGACTTCGCCTTTTGCGCGAAGCGCCCGGACGTTCTATAGTTTCTGCGTGTACCCTGCGCTTTAAAGGCGCGGCCGCAGCTAGACCCCTGGCCTTTGCGCGGCTCCGGGATAACCGGCTCCAGACCCGGAATCACCTGCCGGTCCAGGTGCTGGCCCGTGTAATGTTCGATGCACGCCAGCTTGTCCCTGTCCTGGGGACTGACCAGGGATACGGCAATTCCCGATAACCCGCAACGGCCGGTCCGCCCGATACGGTGGACATAGTCCTCCGCCCTCATGGGCAAGTCGAAATTAATGACATGGCTCACGCTTTTGATGTCCAGGCCTCGTGCGGCCACGTCGGTAGCCACCAGAACCCTCACTCCTCCACGCCGCATACGTTCCATGGTGCGGTTGCGCGCGCCCTGACTCATGTCGCCGTGAAGGGCGGCGCAGGCATGTCCTTGGGCGGCAAGAATCGCCGCCACTTGTTCGGCGCCCCGCTTGGTCGCAGTAAAGACAATGGCCTGTGAAACCTCCCGGTCGCCAAGCAGATGAGCCAGCAGGGCCTGTTTGTGCCCAAGACCATCGGCGCAGTGCATCCGCTGTTCGATGGAGGCATGCCTCTCCTTCACCCGCGCCAATTCGATGCGCGCCGGGTCCCGAAGGAGCCGGGGGGCAATACCCTGTACACCGCCCTCAAGCGTTGCCGAGAACAACATTGTCTGCCGGGACTTGGGGACTGCCGAGGCAATACGTTCTACATCGTCGATGAAGCCCATATCGAGCATCCGGTCGGCCTCATCCAGAACAAAGAGCTCTACACGGGAAAAATCCACCCGCCCGCGCTGCATGTGGTCAATAAGACGACCCGGGGTAGCGACAAGAAAATCCAGGGGCATGCGGAGCAATTTTTCCTGAGCGTCGTAGGGGACACCGCCAACAATAGCGCCGGCCCGTGGTTGGGTAAAACGACCGAGTTGATGGACAGTCTGGGTGACCTGAAGCGCCAGTTCCCGGGTGGGCGTAAGCACCAGCACCCGCGCGCCACGGCCCCGAAGCGTTGGGGGCGCGACCAGCCGTTGGAGCGCAGCCAGCACGAACACCGCTGTCTTTCCCGTACCGGTCTGTGCCGAGGCCATCAGGTCGCGGCCTTCCATGGCTACCGGGATAGCCTGGCTCTGGATCTCAGTGGGAATGGTGTAACCGCTTGCTGCGACAGCGCGCAACAAACGTGGATCGAGATTGAATCTTTGAAACGACAAAGTAATACCCTTCTCCGCCCGCCACAGGCGGAATAAAAATTACCAAGGATAAACCGTTTTGCTGGGCAGTTTGTGGCAGGGATTACCGCCAGGTTCCCCAAGCCGTTGTAAGCCAACGGCATGGACGTCGCCAACCAGAAAACCTGCGGTAAAGAACAGCGGGGAAGGTCAGAGACGAAACGTTACTCCTGATAGGAATTTGTTACTATACATAACAATGCACGAAAAAGCCAGCTTTTTTTCACCAAGTGCGTATATCGGCTCTGGATACTGTCTAACCGCCCTTTGAGCGACCCGAACGAACACAAATTATTCATCTTATCAGTAGAAAGTGCCGAAAAGTACAATAGATGGATATGTGTACCGCGTGCCGGAGGACTTGAGAGAGCGAAGGATAGCGACACCAGGAGTTGATCCTTACGAACCTATTTAATAAACTTGTAAATACCAACCTTTATGAACGACTGGTTAAGTCGTCGGTCAATCCTCGTATCTTATCCATGATATCCCACCAGCATATCTCCTCAGTTATGGTCAAGACGTTCTATCGCAGCCTCGATCATAATGCGGCAAAGGGAAATAAGTAATACCTTAAGAGTTGGAGAGAAAAAATAAACCCCTTGACTCTATTAAGTAAAGTCAAGGGGTTATATTTTCTGGTGATCCCAACGGGACTCGAACCCGTGTTTTCGGCGTGAGAGGCCGATGTCCTAGGCCGCTAGACGATGGGACCTATAACTGACTGTTACGGGTTCGAAAATAAACCGTGGATGCGCTGTTGTCAAGATTTTTATATCTTGCCAAGCGTCGATGGCTGTTTTCTGCATCAGAAGCTTATCTGATAGACGAACTGAACCTTGTGCTCGTAATCGTCTGCGTTCGCCAGGCCTCCGACCTTGCTATTGTTAACGTCATAGTTGTAACGTTCGTAGTTCACCATGACCATATTATGCTTGTAGACGTCATAACTCAACCCGGCGATAAGCAGGCGCGCAGAGTCATCTGAGATATCCACATTCGGATCAAAATAATCATAACGGCCGTGTACCCTCAGTTTTTCCAGGCCCGGAACCCTCACAAACCCGAACAAGGAATAGCCTTCGACCGTCTTTGGGTTGCTGCCGGTAGTAAGCCAGGTCCCGGCCTGATTGCCTTTATTTCGGCAGACCTCACCGGTAACCGTGAAATATTTGGACTCGTAGCTGATGAAACCTGTATTTATATGCCAGTCCGGGGCATTACTGTCCGTGTAGGTAGCGCTGTTACCTTTTCCGGTGACGCCGAAATAGCTCAATTGCAGACCGGGCAACACATCGGGCAGGGGCCGCACCGTAACCCGGTATTCCACCGCCTTGTCGTTGTTGTTTTCCGTGGCATGATACCCGCTCCCATTGTAAACACCGAGGTGATAGCTGCCATACTTACCCGCATAATATTTACTGACGTCCTTCTTATAGTCTTCATCCATCTCACCGCCGAAATAACCCATAATGCCTATGCCTATATCCGATGAGTTAAAGTTACCGAATCTTTCCTGAAACATGGTCCCCTGACACCGGTAGGGATTGACGTGTTCCTGAAAATCCAGCCAGGCCATATGGCCCATCCCAAGTTCCGTTTTATTATTGGTAACCAATCCCAGGTCCGGCAGATTGAACTGGGCGTAGTAATACTTGAACCTGAGCAGCCAGCTACCATAAGCTTTAGAACCATCATTTACGGTTTCCTGAAATATATCAGGCGTGACGCGTACGGAAAACCAGGGAGTAACCTGTTTTGTGAAATTAATGTAACCGCGCGTGACCGCGAATTGATTGTAGCTGCTCTGACTCCCGCTGCTCAGGCTATTACCGGCCGAATAATCGATATAGGCCAGGGCGCCAAGGCTTACTCCTTCGAGGCCTTTGGGTAGCTTTGCCTCTTTTTTTTCATTTTCTTTTTCAATTTGCGCTGCTTCCTCTTCGGTCAGCACGCCCTTTTGTTTCAGCTTTTCCAGCAAAGGATCTGCCGCATAACTCAAAGGGCCTTTCAGAGTAATGGCAAACAGCATCAAGCTCAGGATCATAACGGCCTTTTTCACTAAACGATTTTTCATTTACTACCTCCTGCGATTATTTTTGGAGGGAGAATACCGGGAAAATGTGACGTGATTACGGGCAGGATGTGACAATTTCATGAAGCGGTCACTACTTATCCGGATACCGTCCCATAGCCCTCTCAAAACCCGGGAGCGCCCGCTCGATAGTCTTTTCAGGCACACAGAAGGCGATGCGGAAATATCCCGGGCATCCAAAGCCGCTGCCGGGCACGGTGAGGATATTTTCTTCCTGGAGGGTCTTTACAAATGCTGTATCGTCAGGCAGGGGGGCTCTGGGGAAGAGATAAAAGGCCCCTTTAGGTCTCAGAAACTGATAACCATAGCCGGCCAGGGCCTCGCAGAGCATGTCCCGCCTCTTTTGATAGATGGAGACATCCACGGTCTGTCCCTGGAGCCCGGCCACTACACGCTGCATCAGGGCCGGCGCATTCACAAATCCTAAGATGCGGTTGGCCAGGGTCATGGCGGAGGCGAGGTCATCCCTATCCATGCCTTCCGGATGGACGGCGATATAGCCGATGCGTTCTCCGGGGAGGGAAAGGTCTTTAGAGTGAGAAGTAGCGACAATGCTCTCCCGGTAGGCAGCAAAGACACTGGGCGCTTCTATGCCGTCATAGACGATGTAGCGGTAAGGTTCGTCGGCGATAAGATAAATAGTCTGGCCCCGGCCTTGCGTCTTATCGGCCAAAAGCTCGCCCAGTCTCCGGATGGAATCCCGATCATAGACCTGGCCCGTGGGGTTATTAGGCGAATTAATGAGTACCGCTTTAGTACGAGGAGTAATCGCTTCCTCGATAGCAGGGAGGTCGAGGGAGAAATCCTCTTTCGTCCTGACTATGACCGCTTTGCCGCCATGGTTATCGACATAGAAATTATATTCGACGAAGTAGGGGGCCGGGATTATAACTTCATCTCCAGGATTGAGTATGGCCTTAAGGATCACATTCAAAGCCCCCGCCGCGCCGCAGGTCATGATTATATCCTGCGCAGAAAACATCAGGCCGTGTTCAGATGATAGATGGCGGGCTACGGCCGCTCGCGCCTCTGTGTAACCGGCATTGGGCATGTAGCTGTGACAGTTGGGTGTTTCATTATTGACGGCCTCCAGGAGCGATTGACGGAAAGAGGCCGGCGGCGGAAGGTCCGGATTCCCCAGACTGAAGTCATAGACATTATCGGGGCCATATTGGGCCTTTAAGGCCAGTCCTTCCTCGAACATCCTGCGTATCCACGAGACCCTGGTCATAAAATCATGCATCCTGGTCGAAACAGACATAGTAGTCAATTCCTCCCCGCTTATTGCGGTTGGACAAATTCCGCGGCCTTTTTTATAAGAAACGACGCCTTTTCTATGGCTTCGGACGCATCCGCCTCTGGAGAGGCGGATAGCTT
Organism: Desulfovibrionales bacterium; assembly: GCA_028715605.1. Lineage (NCBI taxonomy): Bacteria > Pseudomonadati > Thermodesulfobacteriota > Desulfovibrionia > Desulfovibrionales > Desulfovibrionales bacterium. The sequence continues at coordinate 10,677 of JAQURM010000012.1, read as the reverse complement.
AAGGGTTGAATAATAATTCTTTATCCGGTTAAGTGTTGCCTTATCAAAGACCGTATTTAACACCCGAGTCACCGCCTCTTCCAGGTCTTTGTACTTTTCCATATCAACGCCGGTGATGTTAAAAATGGACTTTAAGGCATGTTCCGATGCATCCAGGCATCTCTTAAAAACTCTGCGTATGCCCCGACTGTTCTGCCTCCACGGCCTCAGCCAGGAGTTTCTGCGCATACCTCAGATGAGTCCTGGCCCTTACCGGATAAAAAGTCATGCCTATGTGCCCGGAACCAAGTCCGCCTATATTAAACCTCGCCTTAAAATTCATCCGATTACTACTATTTCTACGGCCAAAATACAAGGTCTGAGTTGATTGTAATTTCCTGAGCCTTAGGGAACCCCTATGGTTCTGAGCGAAACTTGCTGGAGCAGCGGGGCACCCTTCGAGAGCGAGCAGGAAGGGGAAAGCCAGCCCTTTAGTGGCTGGAAGGGGCAAGCATTCCCCGCCTGCGAACTCTGAAAGGGTCGCTGCGCAAGCCGTGAAGCGAAGAGACCGGGGGTTCACTTCTCCTCTTCCCCGGCTGTTTTCATCGTGGTAATATATTATTCGGACAATTTGATGATGAGTGACAGCAAAAACCCTGGTCTTTATATACACGTCCCTTTTTGCCGGACAAAGTGTCCCTATTGCGATTTTTATTCGGTGACCTCCCTTTCTCTTGTCTCTGAATGGATGTATGGGTTGCGCAGAGAGGCCCTTATCTATAAAGACCGCTTTACCGCCTTCGATTCCCTCTATCTGGGAGGCGGCACCCCGACCTTGCTCGCCGGGCATGAACTCGCCACCTTGATGGATGGCCTTTTCCGGTATTTTACCTTCTCACCCGATACAGAGATAACCATAGAGGCCAATCCTGACGACGTCACCCTGGAAAAGCTGACGCTCCTGCGGGATCTGGGAGTAAACCGCATCAGCCTCGGTGCCCAGTCTTTCGATGACCGGGAGCTTCAATACCTGGGCCGGAGACACACTGCCCGGCAGACGGACAAGGCGCTGGAGTGGATCAGGGTCTCCGGCTTTACCAATGCAGGGGTGGACCTGATGTATGGATTTGCCGGCCAGACTGAGGCAGACTGGATGCAGACCATGAAACACGCCCTTGCTTTTGAACCGGAACACCTCTCCTGCTATCAGATGACGCCCGAAGAGGGGACACCTTTTGGCAAAATGCTGGCAGAGGGCCGGATCAAACCCCTGGAAGAAGAGAAAGAAAGGGATTTCTTCCTTCTTACCTCCAGGTTCCTTGAGGAGCACGGATACCTACATTACGAAATCTCTAATTTTGCGAGGAGTGAGGAATTCTTTTCCCGCCACAACCAGAAATACTGGCAGCACGTCCCCTATCTGGGGCTTGGCCCTTCTGCCCATTCATTCCAGGACGGCGTCCGCTGGTGGGATTACAGGTCCATCCGCAAGTATTGCCGGGCGCTCGCAGAAGGAAAGCCACCGGTTGATGGGACTGAGACACTTTCTACGGAACAGCTCAGACTGGAGGCGCTTTACCTGGGCTTCCGAACCAGGGACGGGGTGTCTATGGAAATCCTCCACAATAGCAGCCCTCAAGCAGACCGGATTTTGTCCCGGCTGCAAGAATCAGGATTGGTAAGGGTCCTACAAAACCGGGCCTTACCTACCCGTGAAGGATTTGCGGTAGCAGACCGCCTCCCGCTTTTATTTTCAGAATGAGAATGCTTGCCAATTTCTAATCATCTGTGCAATAATTTTTATAACAAGAAAATAATCCAGGCCGCTCCCATACTGCCTACCGCCACAGGGAAAGGGAGTGGCCATAAGACGTTGGCTGGAGGACAAGATGATAAAAAAGATCTTGATATACCTGGGAATCTTTGTTGTCTTTTTTCCAATATTCGATCATCCGGCGCGAGCGGCCAGTGCCCCGTCGATAAGAGACGATACCCCGGCAGCGATCAAACTCCCGGTACCGCAACGCCCTCACGAAAGGAGTTATTTGGGACTTTCCGGGACAGGGCATTTCAAGATATCACAAATCAAGGCCCCGGTTGTAATTGTTGAAGTCTTCAGCATGTATTGCCCCCACTGTCAAAAAAATGCCCCCGAAGTAAATAAACTATATCGGATTATTGAAGATAATCCATATGTTAAAGACAAGATCAAATTAATTGGCATCGGGGCAGGGAATTCTTCTTACGAAGTCGAAATATTCAGAAAAAAATATGACATATCCTTTCCCCTTTTCGCAGATATTGATTATTCTGTCCACAAGGCCCTGGGTGAAGTCAGAACTCCTTATTTCATTGGGATCAAAAACAATAAAGACGGCACGTACAAGGTCTTCTATTCTAACCTTGGCGGGGTTGAAAAGGCCGACGAATTCCTGGAGATGATGCTTAAATTATCCGGCTTGCAGCAGGAGGATTAATATGTCCGGTAAAAAAGGAACCTGGTTCATACTCGTAATTGGATTTACCCTATTTTCGTTTATCTCGCCGGCCTACGGGCTCTCAGATGTGTACAGGGAGAATATTTACCAGGTCGGAGACTTAAAGCCGCGGGACAGCGTGCCCAAACTCAAGGTGGGCGACCCTGCCCCTGACTTTACCCTGCCGGCCGTCTCCGGAGGAAAGGTATCACTTAGCCATTACCGGGGGAAAAAGCACGTGGTCATCTCATTCGTTCCTGCTGCCTGGACGCCGGTCTGTTCAGATCAGTGGCCCGGGTACAGCATCGTAAAGGATATTTTTGACCAAAACGATGCCGTAATTATAGGGATTACCGTAGACAATATACCTACGCTCTATGCCTGGACCAGACAGATGGGGGAGCTATGGTTCCCGGTCCTTTCTGATTTCTGGCCCCATGGAGCAGTAGCAAACAGTTATGGTGTGCTGCGTTCTGACGGGGTCTCGGAAAGGGCCTTATTTATAATCGATAAAAAAGGCGCCATTCGTTATATAGACGTACATGATATCAATCAAAGGCCGGACCTCGGGGTCCTTATCCAGGAGATGGAAAAACTAAACCGTGCCTATCCCCGGTAACCTGCTCACTACTGCTATGGCGGTCATGCCGCATAAGGATGTGGACCGGGCCCTTCAGATGGCCCTGTCTTTAGACGTGCCCTTCTGGCCTCAACTTCCCCGCCTGAGCTACTATGAAGACATGTACGTCCAGGCCTCGGAGCACTTCCCGGGTATCGTGCTTGATCTGGAAAGGCGCACCCTCCGTTTTTCTATGGAAAAATTTGTAAGTGAGTTTGAGGGGGCCATAGCCCATTTCAATGAGCCGGGATATTTCGATATCAGCGACACCTATTCACAGGTCTATAGCCGTTTCCTGGCCATGGATCTGTCAGATCGTCCGGCCATACGGGGGCAACTCGAAGGCCCTATCAGTTTCGGGTTAAACGTACTGGATCAGGACAACCGCCCTATTCTGTTTAACGACACCATCCGCCCGCTTATGCTTGAGATACTGGCCAGGCGGATAAACGCCCAGTTGAACCGCCTCAAAAAATTAAATGCCAATGCCTTCATGTTTGTGGACGAGCCGGGGCTACAGTTTATATTCAGCGGTATGGCCGGCTACGGAGATGTGGCGGCAAAAAAAGATATGGAGACCTTTTTCTCCATGATGGAAAGACCCCGTGGCGTGCATCTTTGCGGCAACCCGGATTGGGACTTCTTATTAGGGCTGGATATGGACGTGTTGTCTCTGGACACCTACTCCAACGGAGAAGTCTTTGTGTCTTATGCCCGGTCTATCCGTAAGTTCCTGGAACGCGGCGGGGTCATTGTCTGGGGGATGGTGCCGACTAATGTCGAACCGTTTGAAAAAGAGGGCCTTGATTCGCTTGAGGCACGCCTCGCTGAATTATGGACTGCCCTCGTTAAGGCCGGTATCGACCGCGAATTTCTTCTGTCCAGGAGTATGCTCTCCCCGGCTACCTGCTGTCTTGTCAACCCGGATGTGGAAAAAACAGTGGAAAAGGCCTTTGCAACGATCCGCGCATTATCCCAGAGGCTTCGTGAAAAATACAGAAGATAAAGACCTGTCCAGGAAAATAAGGTAGATCAGTCGTCCTTCTGCGTGTGGCAGGTGAAGCATCCGGTAGTATTAGATCCCCCGCCTGCAATCATAGTTGTGTAGTCCCACCTTAGCATGTCAGGGTAATTCGTGGCATGGGCGGCGTGGCAGGAAAGACAGGTGACAACATCTGTTCCCGGCGTGACGGTACCACTTGGTGCATCAGGGACTGTTGTCCTGCCAACTGGGGCTTCTACACTGTAAGTTGTATAGTCCTTGTATTCTTTAGCAACATCGTCAGGTAAAACAACATCAGTTGGATGTCTCGTGAAGGGCCCCGTGGTGCTACCCCCTATCCCGCTTAACTTATGAAAATTGTAATGGCAGGTAGAGCAAAAACCGCTTATTGTGTTATTAGGAGACTTTATTTTCATGTCATCGGCCATGTCATGACAGTCAAGGCACCCGGTCTCCCCCGGGCTGGTTGTGCCAAAATATTCATTATGATCAGTGGCATTCAGGTTCTGATACTTATTTGCTCCCATGTTTTCAAAGCCCTTAACATTGTATAGGAACCGGTATGAGTTTGCTACAGTAGTGGCAGAGTCGCACTTGCCATCCACATTCCCATGATGAGCACCTTTTAACGTGGACAAACCACTCCCGTAGTTAAATCTGCGATAACCATGGCAGCCGTTATGTCCGGCACAGGTAAGTGTATTTGTTGTGGGCTCAGTAGTAGAATGATGACCTGGCGCACTATTCAAGGTGCCATCGGGGTTGCCGAAATCACTGACATTATGCCCCCTGTTATCATCTGTATCAAGATACTTAAAATTTCCACCAGCCAAATCCCCGGACCCATCCGTGTGATAAATCTGGGGAATATCGCTACCACCTATAGTTACAATCTTGCTAGCGGTGCCTTGGGCATGGCAACCTATACAGCTTCCGCGAGTAAGCAAAGAATTAGGGCCTGTTTCACCCCCATATGTAGCCATGGCTGCCCCACCCTGACTGTTGTGCATAGTGTGGCAGTTGACACAGGGGCCGGTGACTGCGGCAATAGCAGTCACCGGAATAGACAATATCAAGAAAACAACCAACGCCAGCGTAGCTGACAGTGACGATATATTTATCCCCTGAAGGGGTATTCTTAAAGTAGCCTGCGGTGCTGGATTACCTACCATTTTTCATACCTCCAAGCGGAGCTGGAACTAAATTTCCATACCCAACTTTTAATGGCAGAATTTTTTCTTTTGTTCTCGTAGCACATGTAAGTTTCATTGTCTAGTAAAATTGGGCAAAATACACTGGCCAGAGACCAAATTTCCGCACTCTGGCTTATTGTGTTTATCGGCATGTTCGGGCTAACTCTTTAATTTATGAGCCGAGGCCATTCTTTTCTATCCTGTCTGGCTAGACAAAAGCAAAACCTGTGCCGTAACCTGCGGAATAATCTTAAAAAAGAAAAATATCCGTTATATCCGATGGTTATATTTTTACCGGGATAGCGAAGGAGCGTCAAGACAATAGAAAAAGAGAACCAAAATACCAACTCAGTGGAAAATCATTTCCTTTTGCAGGTAAATGTTTTTCCACCTCTTTTTAATATCTGAAGTCCACACGGGGACATCTTCTTGTTGTCATTTAGAAGTGATGGGGTGGAAAAAACAGGAAAGGAGTTGAAAAAAGGCACAAGCTTGCTTTAAGATTAAATTAAAGGCTCAAAAATCTAAGGCAACAGACCTTGGTGTTGGCTTTCGAAAAGGTGGCAACGCCAATGCGAACCGGTACCACCCGACCTTACAGGTATTAAACGGTTTTATCTATATAGATGCAGGAGGAGACGAGATTATGACCACGATCAAGATAAAAGGCATGTCCTGCGATCACTGTGTAAGAGCTGTATCCAAGGTATTGAACAGCATCGAAGGCATTAAGAATGTCAAAGTCGATCTGGCTAAGGGTGAAGCTACTTTTATTGAAGAGAAACCAGTCGACGTAAGCATGATCAAAGAGCAGATAAAAAAAGCAGGGTACGAGGTTGGCTGACCAGGTCATGGTCCATACCAAAGACAAGAGCGGCGACGAAAAGACCACTATTTCTGTGGGCGGCATGACCTGCGCCGCCTGCGTACGGCGTGTAGAATCAGCCTTGAAATCAGCCCATGGCGTCACAGAAGCCAATGTAAACCTGGCCACAGCACGGGCTACCTTAACCCACAGCCCGGAATGGTCCGGAGTAGAAGAACTAAGAAAAATACTCTCTGACACAGGATACGAGTTCTTAGGTGTCCTGGGTGAGATATCTGGAGACCCGGCCGAGGCGGCCCGAAAAAAAGAGATAAAAGAACTTAAAGTAAAATTATACGTGGGCGTGGTTCTCAGCATCCTTATCCATGCGGGTTCCATGCAACATTGGTTCCCATTCCTTCAATCCATTCCCAGACAGACCATGCTCTTTTCTCTCCTTATCCTTGCCACGCCGGTGATGTTCTGGGTAGGGAGCCGCTTTTATGTGGGCGCCCTCAAGGCCGCCAGACAAAAAACAACGGATATGAATACCCTGGTGGCCGTGGGCACCCTATCCGCCTACCTCTATTCTGCCGTGGCTACCTTCTGGCCTGATTTTTTTACGCGTGCCGGTATCGCGCCACATATCTATTTTGACGGCGCAGCCATGATTATTACTCTGGTTATCCTGGGCCGCTTTCTGGAAGCCCGGGCCAAAGGAAAGACTTCTGCCGCTATAAAGAAGCTGATGGGGCTTAAGCCAAGGACGGCCCGTGTTATCCGGGATGACAAGGAGATGGACATCCCTATTGAGGCCCTCGTGAAAGAGGATATTGTCCTGGTGCGGCCGGGAGAAAAGATCGCCACGGACGGCATGGTTATCTCCGGGGCCTCCGGGGTAGACGAATCCATGCTTACCGGAGAAAGCCTGCCTGTGACCAAGCAGGCCGGGAGCGAAGTATTTGCCGGCACGTTGAACAAGAGCGGGAGTTTCACCTTCAAAGCCGTTAAAGTGGGCGCGGAGACTGCCCTGGCCCAGATCATCCGATTGGTCGAAGAGGCCCAGGGTTCTAAAGCGCCCATCCAGCGATTCGCAGATAAGGTGGCGTCTGTCTTTGTCCCGGTGGTATTCACTATAGCCGTGATCACCTTTATTATCTGGTACTTTCTTGTCCCGGAACCGATCCTTAGCCGCGCCCTCCTGAATTTTGTATCCGTCCTGATCATTGCCTGCCCCTGTGCCATGGGCCTGGCTACACCCACGGCGGTCATGGTGGGAACCGGCTTAGGGGCTGAAAACGGCATCCTGTTCAAAGGCGGTGAAAGCCTGGAAAAGGCGTACAAGCTTACAACGATTGTCTTTGACAAGACAGGGACATTGACCAAGGGAGAGCCGGAGGTCACGGATATACTACCGGCAGGGGGCCTGCAACCAAAAGACGTTCTCAGGATCGCGGTATCCATTGAGGCCCTCTCCGAACATCCGCTCGCCCAGGCCATCGTGGAAAGAGGCCGGCGGGAAGAGGTGTCCCCCTACCCTGTCCATGACTTCGAGGCCCTCTCCGGTCTCGGGGCTAAAGCCACCTTTAACGGCAAGAATGTATCCCTTGGGAACCTTCGGCTCATGGAGAAAGAGCAAGTAGCGATGCAAGGTTTGGATCAGAACGCCAAAAGGCTCGCTGGCGAAGGAAAGACCTGTGTTTTCGTGGTCGAAGAAGAAACAGCGGCCGGCCTTATTGCCCTTTCCGATGTCCCCAGGGAATCTGCCCGGGATACGGTTTCGGCCCTTAAGCGTATGGGGCTGCATGTGGCCATGATTACCGGAGATAATGAGAAGACCGCCCGCGCCATAGGCCGGGCCGTGGGCATCGATCAGGTTATGGCCGAGATACTGCCTGCCGACAAAGCCAGAGAGATACGGCGTTTGCAGGAGCAAGGCCAGGTAGTGGCCATGGTTGGAGACGGCATCAACGATGCCCCGGCCCTGACTACAGCAGACATCGGGATTGCCATCGGCGCCGGGACGGATGTGGCTATAGAGGCCAGCGACATCACGCTCATCACTGACGACCTGCGGCTGGTGCCCACGGCCATCAAGCTGTCATCCCAGACCATGAAGGTAATCAAACAGAACCTCTTCTGGGCATTTTTCTACAATAGCCTCGGGATCCCCATCGCAGCCGGGATATTGTATCCCTTCTTTGGAATACTCTTGAATCCTGTGTTTGCGGCGGCGGCCATGGCCATGAGCTCGGTCTCCGTAGTGGGGAACTCTCTGCGCCTGAGGAGATTATGGATGCGTTCCTATTTTGGACGCAGATGAACGCAGATTTACGCAGATGTTATATTGCCGTTTTTGTCATTCCCGCGAAACCTATCCTCGACCTGATCGGGAAATGGGAATCCATAAGATTGTTTATGGGGGGCAGGAATGACATCTGCGGGTATCAGCGAAAATCTGCGTCCTAATCAGTTTTAAAGGAGGCTTACGGCTATGGATAAGTATGAATGCACAGTCTGCGGCTATGTGTATGACCCGGACATCGGAGACCCGGATAACGGAATAGCGCCCGGCACCCGGTTTGAAGACCTCCCCGATGACTGGACCTGCCCGGTCTGCGGGGCTGCAAAGGACCAGTTTAAAAAACAGTAGGCAATACTACTCACTTGTTGCCACTTAACAATTCAGCATTTTGAAAATGCATGATAACAAGTGCAAGGAAGCATATCAAATCAGGGAATCAGGAAGGAGAGGGCTTGAAAGAATTCAGAAAGACGTTTGAATCAGGAACTCAGAAAATCAGGAAAGTATTTTGGAAAATTGATTTTCAGCAGTTCGGCTCCTAGTTGCTCTGTTCTTTCATGAGTTCATGAGTTCCAGATTAATAGCCTTTTCTGAATGTAGGACGGTTTCAAACGCCTAAAGTGTTACGTTGCCGCATTAGTTATGAATAAGTGTTAACCTGAGGGAGCGCTGTGGATACTACAAAACAAAAAGGCAGAGATCTCAAGCGTCGGCTTATGGAACTCCTCGCCTCTACCGATATTAACCCGGCGCTTGTTGAACTCTGCCGGTTGCCGGCCCGCCAGGTGATAAACCCTCTCTTTTCCTTCCTGTCCGCCACTGACCCGGCCGTGAGATGGCACGCCGTTACAGCCATGGGGGTGGTTGTAGCCCGCATGGCCGCAAGAGATATGGAAGGGGCCCGCGTCATAATGCGGCGTCTAATGTGGAGTTTGAACGACGAATCCGGGGGCATCGGATGGGGCGCACCCGAGGCCATGGCCGAGATTATGGCCCGCCACGACGGTCCGGCCAGGGAATATGCCCATATGCTGGTATCCTATGTCAGGCCGGACGGAAATTTCCTGGAGCATGAATTACTGCAACGCGGCGCCGTCTGGGCGTTAGGGAGGCTGGCCCAGGCAAGGCCGGACTTGATACAGGATTGCATCCCCCACCTCCTGCCTTACCTGGAATCCAAAGATGACACGGTCAGGGGACTGGCCGTATGGACTATGGGTCTGCTTCGGGCGGAAACGGCCCGCCCACTGCTCGAAGGTCTTCTGGCAGATAATGCCGAAATCGCTCTTTATCTGGATGATGAGCTTACCGTCCGCCGGGTAAGCGACCTGGCCGAACAGGCCTTGTCAGCTCTTGGCGCGCAGTATTGATAGTAACTTATAAGCTTAGGATTGTCCCCAATATCTTATCCAAATTGATCTCCGTTGACAATCTTCGCTTTTTAACCGGTAATAATTGGTTTACTTGAGGTTCGTATGGGTTATATATATGTGTCTAACCCATGCCTATTCGGAGGAAAGGGAGTGCCGCCGGTTCATGCGCTTATATGTCGACGCGGATGCCTGTCCCAGAGCCATTAAGGAAATACTCTACCGGGCGGTTGCCAGGGTCAAGGTTCCGCTGATTATGGTTTCCAATCTGAATCTGCAGGTTCCGGCCGCTTCCAATATCAGCGGCATCAACGTGCCCGGCGGCCCGGATGCCGCGGATGATAAGATTGCCGAGCTGGTGGAAGCGGGCGATCTCGTGGTGACCGCCGATATTCCGCTGGCCGACCGGGTGGTCAGCAAGGGCGCCGTGGCCCTGGATCCGAGAGGCGACTTCTATACCGAGGAAACGATCAAACACCGCCTTGCGGTGCGGAATCTCATGGATCAGTTGCGCAGCCAAGGCGCCAACACGGGTGGCCCCGCCACGTTTAACCTCAAAGACCGGCAGGCTTTCGCCAATCAATTGGATAAATTTTTTGCAAAAGGACGCGCGAATGGGGATGTCCTTTAGTTTCCCAGTTTACGAAAGATCACTGAAGAAGATCTTGCATTTGCAGTAAAAAAGCTTAATCATAGACCAAGAAAGTGCCTCAACTACCGGTCTCCACATGAAGTGTTCTGGCAGACATCAAGTGGTACACTTGCAACTTGAATTCACCGACTTTTGCATTCTGAGAAACAACGTTATATATAGGGCGATCGAGAGATCATACCCTCAATGGTGGCATAGAAAAAAATAATTATCTATCTACCCCAAAAAGAATCCTCCTGTTAAGAAGAAAAAGAATTTGCCCAAATTCAATATC
>JAQURM010000011.1 GCA_028715605.1 Desulfovibrionales bacterium | reverse complement strand
ATACCGGATAGAAGTAACGATAAGGCACGAGGTTCATTTACAGGTGAGAAATTCGCCAAGTAATTTTGCCAAAAATCCTTGAGGATTTGTAGCAGTCGTATGCCCAGAATTTATAACCACCGGTAACGGGCTGATTTTATATTCTTTTTATTTTTCGCTTGACAGGAGAATATAGGATTGTCCCCATTCTCCATTCTCCTAACCAGGAAGCGTCCCAAGGGGTAACCCATGGGGTGATTGAGCAGGAGTCAGCAGAGGCCATAGTAGGCGTGAACCGCCGAAGGGCCGAACATGAAGCAGGGAAGGAGTAGCAATGAGCTTTCATGACACGATGAATCCGACCGGAGGAGTGGACATGGGGCGCGTCATTGAAGTACCCGACCCGGATGAACACCAAACTCGTAGGTGAACATCTACTATCCGGCTACGGCCCGATAGGCTTCATGAACCGCCTGGTGCGGACCCGCATGCCAGGTGGTGTGGGGGCTGGGGGGATAAAAACCCCCGGCTACCCGATTATGTGATTAGTACCCTTTCGGTACAATGAGGACTTCAACCTGCACATCCTCTTCCACTCTTGTCAGATCCGTTTCAATACCGGCCGGATTGGCAATCCTACCATCCGGGTCGTAAACAAAACAGAATATTTTTCTGCAGCCTGGATGGCGCTGGTACCTTGCGATGTCGATAATCAGTTGCGCGCCCAACTCCTTAGGTCCAAGACCCTGTCTAGTTTTCTTAATTTCTACCAGTGTTTCTATCTCGGGAAGATAGAAATCTGTTCGAGAAGAGCCGCCTGCATAAGTGGGAACCCATTCTTCTTTTCGAATGTCATTATAATGAAGTGTCAGCAGAGTATGAAACAAATCCTGAACATCATATTCATCGTTGATTTCCAAGGTTCCTCTCGCATTGTGCCTGTCTCTGATTTGTCTCACCACCAAATGAAATCTTTCGGCGATAGTTCTTAACTCGACGTCCGTTTTTTGCTCCTTCACAATTTCAAGTTTTTTCGGTTTTCCTACAATATCGGGATTTCTGTTTATCCTTGTTATTATTGAGTCGATTATGGTTTTTACTCTCTGCACTCCGGCAAAAGACGGGCTACTAAGCCAATTCGAGATGCTCTCGTTGTAGTCGCTTCTGATCTGTGAATAGTATTTGTGCCCGTCTGCAATCTCATCGTTGACCAAATCGCCAACCTCAAAGGCAATCTGCCTGAACCGGCTCTCGTCACCTTCAGCAATGTAAATGGCGTCTCTCGATCTCTTGAACCGACTCAATATCTGTCCGAGCTCGTTTGAGTAACCATTCAATTCAGTGAGTAGGTTATCCGTTTTCATTGGATCACATAACGGGCGCGGCGGCCTTTCGCCGCGTCCCTCTTGAGCGATTTGTTAAACAAGTCAACGTGGAATTTTAATATTATGTCGGTTCTTTTCGAACCACTCTCCCCATGAGTCCATCAATGCGGATCCTTGTATTTCGTCATAGGGTTTCCCGTTCGTCCAGGCGCTAATTCTGAGCTCGATCCCTTTCTGGAAATACATGCGATAGTTGTTCTTAAGTTCTGGATTTGCCTTGTCTAATACTACGTCTCGTACAAGTTTCGATTCACTCAAGGCGCGCTCATACAAAGAGAGGATTTTTTCAAAATCCTGCTTCGACATCATCCCCGGTCCTCCTCTATTCGAGATCGAATGCGCCTCGATGACGAGATCCAGCGACTTCAAAAAATGCTTAGCATTTTCTTTCTCATTTTGTGTCCATTTCTGATCACATGATGCTACACCCATCATTATGATCGCCAACAATATGAACCGACACAGCGTTTGCAAGCAACCGATCGGGACGTTGGTTCTTACGTTGCACAATGCCTGACAGAAGGAAATAAATTCTATAGCACACCTCCATGCTGCGACAATCCCGCCATGATATCGTTTCTTTATCCGCATTATTGATGAAAATAGGGAAAAAAGTAAAGAAAGAAAATTGTAACTACTCAGCCGCTGATCTACGCTGATCATCACTGATATTTTTTCTTTTATTATCATATACAAATCTTTTGAATTCTGGTTTTCTGCCAAAATTCAATAATAAGCCAACTTCAATATTTGTTGCCTTCAAGTAATTGATTAATTGAGCTTCATGTGCAGGGTCAAGGGTACGAACTGCTTTTAGTTCAACGATTACTTTTTCGTTTACAATCAAGGCCGCTTTAAAATCTCCTATTACTTTACCTCGAAAAAATACAGATATATCTTTCTGCCTTTCTACACATAGTCCATATCCGGTTAGGACAATATATAGGGCATTTTCATAGACAGATTCCAGAAATCCATCACCAAGCTCATTATAAACTTCATAAAAACTTCTAAGAATAATATCTGTGATTTCTTTGTATTTAAACCTATCTGCGTTCATTTGTGTGAATCTGTGGCTGAATAGTTACAGAAAATTTCAGCACTTGACAAAAGTTAGCTCTCTGATATTATAAAATTACAAAATTCATAAATTCATAAACTCATAGGAAAAACGGGAGAGGTATTTTTATGCCGCTAGTTAAGGTCAAAAGACACTATCAGATTACTATTCCACAGGGCCTACGCAGAAAGCTTAATCTTGCTGTTGGAGATTATGTGGAAGTGGAGAATAAGGATGGCGACATAATCATGAAGCCGGTCAAGCTGGTTCATCCTGACCAGGAGTATTTTTACACCAAAGAGTGGCAGGAAGGGGAGGCCCAGGCAGACAAAGACATGGCCAAAGGTGATGTGGTTGGTCCTTTTGATAATATTAAAGCTGCCGTCCGGGCCCTCAAGAAGACTAAAATATGAGGCTGGTTTTTACCAAAAACTTTATCCGGGATTACCGTAATCTGCCCCCGCCAGTGCAGAAAGCAATCGACAAACAGTTGGAGTTTTTGTTATCTGATCCACAACACCCTTCCCTAAACATTAAAAACATGCAAGATCCGAGGAACATCTGGGAAGGCAGGGTAAGCGGCTCTTACCGTTTTACCTTTCAGATTGAAGGCGACACCTATATCATGAGAAAAGTCGGCAGCCATGATATTCTAAAAAAACCTTAACCTTATAGCCCAAAAAATGTGCAAAAAAGGTTGCTGCAATCGTTATTTCTCCCGCCTGCAAGGGACTAAATGGGGACGCCATTTAGTTTTCCAGTTTACGAAAGATCATTGTAAAGAGCGTAACCGGGTTAAGGTACGAAGTCTATTATGCTATTGGGCAGTAAGAGACCTTGGCATCAGCATGGCTGAATTATTAAGATGTTTGAAACTTTCATTATAAGGGGTAAGTTTGTCTGTAAAGCGAGGAGAAAAGATAGCGCACAATTACGGCTATGAACTTATTGATCCTTAAACTGCAAAAGTAAAGGGCGTCTCTTTTCTCCCTTCATTGCCTTTGGGTTATCACCCGTGGACGGCCTAAAGAACTCCCGACCTTTCCAGCATTGAGAAGTCTAGGAAGAGCGTCATAGGCATTGTTAATAGATATTGCAGTATAGGAAGAAAGCCAATCATGTCGTGCTTCTTCCAAATCGAAGTAATCCTTCCCTCTATACTTTTCTGGATAAACCTTTCGGATCAGTGAAAATACTTGAGAACCAGGCAATGGAATAATGACTGACCCAGAAACTGTTTCCAAATTACCCAGTGATCCGAGCCAGTGTGCAAACTCTATGGTTTGCTCAATGCTACGCTGCGTTTCACCCGGAAGTCCGAGAACGAATGATGCCATGATCTGAATTCCATTATCTGCCAAAAGTAGGGCAGCTTTTTTTGCTTGGCGTATTGTCTTACCATAACCAACGCGGCTTAAGATTTCATCGCTTCCCGACTCAAAACCAATAAAGACCAAATGACAATTGAGCCGCCTCAATCTCTGCGCCGACTCAGAAGTAACTGCGTCCGCCCTTCCATAAATGAGGAAATGAGGAGAAAAATCTGAAGGTTTTAGAGCCTCGAACTGTTGCATCCAGACCTCATCACTCAAGACACTGTCCGCCACATCCCAAAATGCGTCTGCGCCAAACTTGTCCGCAAGATATTTCAATTCTGCCCATACAAGTTCAGGCTTTCGTGACCGGAATCCGCGGTCCATGCGCGCACAGAACACACAGCGCCCATGTGTCGTGGCATAACTGCATCCCTTCCCACTGTAGAAACTCATTGGATGCTGGAACTTTCCAGTCACATTAATACCTATATAGTTTTCATAATATTGACTGATAGTTAATAGATCTCGATCAGCGATCGGAATAGCATCCAATAATACTTGCTTCATTTCATTTACCACAATACCCGAGCTTCCACGCCATACCAAATTCGGGATGGACTCTGGAGCAACGCCCATAACCAGCGCAGCCATTGCATGTTCACCATCCCCTCTCACTACCCAATCAACTTCCGGACGGTTAGTCAGAATTGCAGTCGCTAACTCATTTGCCAGAGCACCGCCAAATACTATTTTTGCCCCACCGTCTCTTGCAATTCGTGCAATCTCTAATGTGTGGTCATAATTCAATACTCCCGTCGTGCATCCGACAATGTCACCAGCGATCCTAGCGTTGATTTCCTCTCTGGACATAATGCTCCCATCGAGAACTTCAATTTCCACAGATGGTATGCACTGCTTAACATAGGCGGCCACAGACAATAAGCCAAGAGGATGAATAACGCCATTGCGAGAATTCTCCTCATAATCAGAATTCATACAGGGATTAATGAGCTGAATTTTCATTGATTCACCCAACAATCCGGATCATTCCCAAAGACGTCTCCGCTGCTTGCCCATGCATTTGCACGGCAGCCGTAACATCCCTTCCCAAATCTACACATAGCACAAGCTCCTTGAATGTTCTCGTGCATTTTGCGAAGGCGCTGAAAAAGAGGTTGGTTGAGAATGTGTCTAAGTGAGCTACCGCAGACATTGCCTTGGACAATAGAAAGGCCTGAGCACGGGGTTACACTGCCATCAGCTCGAACATAGCAAGAATAGAAATGCTGCTGACATGTATGTGCAACGTGTGGCGGATGAGCATCCCACGTCAGACCGAAAACTTCCAGGTCAATCGACTGTAACCGCAAAAACAACTTCGCTAATCCTGTTTTAGGAACAACCAAGCTGGGCCGTGACGCGGCTCGACCGCAACGTCTGAGTGTCTCAAAATAGGGATAATAGTTCCCTTGCCGACAGAATCTCCATAGGTCCTCAATATTTTTCAGATTGCTTGGGACGATTACTGTCTGGATGCCAAGTCGCGTAGGTTCACAATCTGAAAACCCTGCTGCTAACAAAATATCAAGAGCGCGCATGGCACCATGGTGCGCACCGACGCAGCCCACGAGGTCATCGTGAATACGCGGATCAAGACTATTCATTTTCAGGATCACGCTGGCGCCTGCATCCCATAATCTATGCGCAAGGTCCACATTCAGCATGAGCCCATTCGTAAATAGGATTGGCTTCATATTGAAGTTCTGGAGGATATCCAATAACTCAGTGAGGGCCGTAAAAAGCAGAGGTTCACCTTCACCGACAAGCGCTACAGTTCTTACACCCAGTGCCCTCGCCTGTTGCAGCAGGTCAGCATATTCATGCATCGTCATCTCTGAACCCGCAATCCCTGCATCGGTCACGCAGTAAAGACACGAAAGATTGCACGCCCTTGTTAGTCCGAGGCCAATTCGTAATAACACCTCTGGACTAGGAGCTATCGGCTTTTGAATGTCGAGTCCATCCAACGAGATGGTCACCTTACTACAGCCAGAAAACAATTTTCTTACCTGCCTTCTCAGCTA
The DNA here is from genome assembly GCA_028715605.1 of Desulfovibrionales bacterium. Lineage (NCBI taxonomy): Bacteria > Pseudomonadati > Thermodesulfobacteriota > Desulfovibrionia > Desulfovibrionales > Desulfovibrionales bacterium. Next base: position 64,655 of record JAQURM010000011.1, on the reverse strand, counting down.
TTTTATTGATTATATAGCCGAGTATTCCCGAAATCAGAATTAATGCAATGACTTCATCGCTTCGGTACATAAGAGCGGCTGAATAGAGCTGATAGCCTAACCCTTTGTCACTCCCGTAAAACATTTCCGTAACAACAACTACTATGAATGCCTGCGATATTGCAATCCGGACCCCGCCGATTATGTGAGGCAGGGCCTCCGGGATAAGTTGCCAGACAATCGTCTGATATGAGTTGGCACCGATGCTTTTTAGATACCGTGACCGAACGCTGCTACATGACCTCACACCATAGATGGTGTTGATAACAATAATCAGCGCAACCGCCCAGGAAGCTATCGCAATCTTACCTGTGTCACCGATTCCAAAGATCAATAGAAAAAATGGGAAAAGTGCGGTCACGGGAGTAGACCGGAAAAAATCAAGCGGTAATTCCCAAATATCGTGCAGCCAACTGAAGTATCCCAAGAATAATCCTATGGGAAGGCCAATCCCGATGCCTACTGCCAACCCAACAAGTACTCGGCTAAGTGTAGCCACCACATCGCTTCTTATCCCTCTACCCGAAATAGTCATCATATGCCACAGCGCATTTACAACATGCGCTGGCGGAGGGAGAAAAATCGGTTTAACTAATCCAACCGCCGTGATTAACCACCATATAAATACAAGAACAGCTGGGCCGATGAGCCATCTCCAACTCCTGATTCCGAAATATTGCGACTGAATCTTATCCATTTTTGGCACGCTCAAATAGTTCTAATGCCTTGACGCGAAGGCGGAAATAGTCTTCAGACATCTTGACTTTTGCATCACGTGGATAGGGCATGTTAATCGGAAAAGGCTCTCCGATAATTTGTGCTGGTTTTCCCCCTATTATTACTAATTTCTGGCCGACAATTAATGCCTCATCAAGATCATGCGTGACAAAGATAATCGTCAATCCAAACTCTCGCCAAATACGAACAATCTCTTGATGCATGAATTCCCTGTCATTAAGGTCAAGGGAATTGAAAGGTTCATCTAATAGAAGAATCTGAGGGTGCGATACCAGAGCACGCGCGAGGGCGATTTTCTGTTTGCCGCCTCCACTCAGTTTAAACGGCTGACTCTTGAGAGGTATTTGCAGACGAAGCCGCTCAACTGTTTGATTGACGCGTTGTTGACGTTCTACAACATTCAATGTCCCGTTCACTCGCAATGGGAGTTCAATGTTCGCTGCATTGGTTAGCCAAGGGAATAAAGTTGATTCATAGTTTTGGAACTGGTAACCGATGCCGGGAGGCACATTGGCGCCAAACCAAAGTAAAGTGCCATTATCTGGTGCGTCGAGTCCCGCTATAAGATTTAGAATCGTAGACTTACCCGAAGCGCTTGGCCCATACAAAACAAGGAATGCTCCTTGTTCCACATGCAATGAAAAACGTTCGAGTACTTTACCGGTAACAGGAAACGATTTCGAGATATTGTTGAGTTGGATCATAGTTTAGAATTTCATCAAAATAAATTTCCTATGTTGAATACACTCCGCATACTCTTAATGATATTAAGAAGTCAGCTATGGGATACTTTAATAACCACTGTTTTCTAATCGTTCTTTTAACCACTTATAATCATGCTCATTCCATGGTGGGCGTCCTTTTTGCAGAACACTGTCATTTGTAGTCTTCTCGATATTCCAGTATTTCCATTCATAGAGTTCTTTGAGTCGAATGGCCCAATTATTGCGCCCTTCGCTATTGAAAGCGAGAGTTCCCTCTTCGTCTTCCTCATTACTTTTGAATCTGGAATCATAGGTCTCTATTTCTCTCTTAAAAGTTTTTAAAGCTCCCTTAAGGTCATCGGTCAACCCAAAAACAAGGATCAAATTCTGAACATTACGACAACAAATTTTGCCCTCTCTCATCAGTGGGAATGCCTCCATTAGACGTCGTGCAAGAGGATGCACAATATGGGTGAGCATACCACGAAGATTTTCTCCCAGTTTGTTGCCAACAGCGTTATTGCCAGGTACAGCAGTAACTTTATAGACAGAAATACGATCTTCTCTTTTCGCATCAAGATCTTCTCCAAAACCAAGTAATACACTGGGGGTAGTTTTCTGCCGCATATCGGGCGGTTCCATACACAAAATCGTCTGACCGTCACAGCCTTCGAAGGCTAAGGGCAACCATGCAATATGAGCATTTTCAAGGCCTCGGTATGCGAGAAGTGTATTAAGAAGCCACAGAAATTTCTTTGCGGTGAACTGGCGAAGGTTATCTAACGTTACACCTCCCTTTCGCCTGTCTTCTGAAATTGGCCAGAAATATACACATCGTCTTAAAATATAATTCTTATTGTCTAATAATTTCATCAACTCTAAGGCGTAGATAGCATTGCGATCACCCTTTTTGCCAATTTCAATTAAGGCCTTGTAGAAAAGATTCTTTTCAGGAGCCTCAGGATTGGCTGTCAAGTGATTCCATGTAATAGATCCCTTATTATTTTCATCCTGAATATCGCTCTTTAGAGCCGGCACAATAAATCCACGCACTATTGATTCAGTAACTTGGTATCTAAGTTCCTCAATGCGGTCTTGAGTGAAGCCATTCTTGCCTGCCAAGTACTTAGTGAAATGTGTTGCGATTTCCCCGTTGTTTTTTATCCCTTTCAAAAGATGATACAAGGGAGTATTTTTAGAAGATAGCGTAATTTTCAATTGGTCGCTTTTTCTAGATACTGGTTTGTCGTCCCAAACGGCCTCATAAGTGTAATGCAGACTGGTTGTACCGTGTTTTGATTGGGTCAAATGTTCTATCGCACTTTTTACGCCTTCAGATTCACTTAATGGCTCAAATGGAAAGATCGGTTCTGAGTAGAGTGGTATTAATTTGGTTTCATTAGAATCTTTCCCTTCGGCTAATATATACTTTTTTTCATTCCCATCGAAGCTAAATGTATTCACGTTGATCGAAAATCCTAGCTCGTTTTTGTAAATATCAAGCACGTTAAAGCCCTGCCATTTTGGGGGTGTAAGCTCAGTATTATTTTTACCAAGCTTTTCCATTAATCCTTCATCCGATAGGCCTGCGCTGGGTGCCCCTATTATAACGAGTTTTTTCTTAGGAAAGGACTCGGCAATTGCGTCTTGATGTCGATGACCATGAAGCAGCAAGTTAACACCTTGCTCGGTCAAAAGAGTGAGAAGCTCCGGACCATTGGCAAGTAAATTTACTTCAGGATTAGAGAAAGCATCTATTTCTGTATATTCATTGGCAGTTCTTGGCTTCTTATAATACCTGCGTAGTGGCAAAGGATTATGATGACAAATAGCAATTTTAAGTAGATTTTTATTATTTCCGAGTTTCTTGATCTCTCTTTTGACATCCTTCCATTGGCCATTGTCTATGAGTCCACGGTCGTAAAGCCAGCAGTCTTCGCCATCCAATAAAGAACCAGTATATGGATTTTTCAGTAGTTTCTTATCAGTTATCGGCGAATAAAATGTTATGAATGCCAAGTCTGAATCTAAATTTAAGTCTCTTCTCGGTTTTACCGTGTGTATCCATTTCTGGCCTCTTTCTTTGCGAAAGTTCTTTAGTCCAAACTTGGTAGTAAGTTCGCGCTCAATCTTCGTTCGGCAAAAATGGTTATTTACCTCCGTGACATAATAAGCCAATGGATCCTGTCCTTCTTCTACAGCCTTACGATTAACGTCATGATTACCTGGCACAAGAAATATATCGACCGGATATTTTTTCTCCAATGCCGTATAAAGTTTTGATAAGTTCTCGCGTGCTCTTGTGTGTTGTTTTTTTATTTCGCCTTTGCAAACAAGATCCCCTGTGATTACTATATAAAGCGGGACTTTTTGTTCTTCTGATTTATTGCAATAATCATTTACGGCTTTGGCACATTTGCGGACAAATTCAAAATTTCGGAATCTATGTTTGAATTTCTTGTTTAGAACTCCGTAGTGCAAATCCGACAAATGCAGTATGCGACATACGAGAGCCATATATTATTCCCCCTCCATATTAGCAACCTGTGAGCCAATCATTCTATGCAATCTTACTGTGCCGATACACTATAAAGCATGTCCTTTATCTGTACGCGAGACTTCATAAGTCTATTGTCAAAAAGCATGTCAGAAAGTCGTTGTACCGCTCCCCAATCCTCCTCACCGGGCAGCCACCACGTGTACAGCCCAACCTTATCGGCGATAGCCGGTTCGATTGGCGCATACTTCGTAAGAATCAAGCGTGCGGCTTTTGGATCATTCCGAATATCTTTAACAGCTTTTATAAATACCTGTGCAACCTTGGTAGCCAGATCAGGTTTCGATTTTATGAACTCACTGGAAAAACAGTTGGCGCCTGCCGGGAAGGGAGAAAAAAGATATTTTCCTCGTGGATTAGCAACCAGGACACGAGCAATGCCCTCGCTTACTGCCTTAGTGCCTAAGGGTTCAATAGCAAACAACGCATCAAACTGGTTTGCAGTCAATGCCTGAAGCTGGAGCTTGTCATCTACCTGAACTATCTGCCATTCTTTTCCTGCGGGTAAAACCTTGGACATGATTAATTTGAGGTATAGGGTTTGTGTTGAGCTTGTAAAGGTGCCCACTTTTTTGCCACTGAGTTGCTCTATAGATTGAATTGGAGACTTGACCGGTACCAGAAGGTTATTTGCATAGTTATGTTCATCCTCGGCGCAAGGCATGTAGATCTTCAATGAGCCCGGAGTCTTCGCCTCAATAGCACAGAACGACGAAATCCCAAAGCCCGGCGTCCCATCAGCACGCCCCGCCAATACAGCGTTAAGTGCATCATTGGTGGCCCCGAATTTCAGCAATTCGACATCAACGCCAGCCTCCTTGAAGTACCCCTTTTCCACAGCGACAAACAGAGGCAAACATGAACTACTTGGCAAATATGCAATACGAACATGAGCAGGTTTATCTTTTGTGCAGCCGCTAACAGTAAAAAATGAAAAAACAATAAGTAATAAAATGACCAATTTAAAAGAATAATTCACGCAATTTTTCATCATGGACCTCCGCGTACCTTTTTAATCCTCTTATACTACTTATTAAGGCATAAGAATAGCCAGCTTTGTCCGGTTAGGTTTTTGCATATAAGTATTCCCGTTGATCTTTGGCATTGTTGGCTGTGAGATCATTTTCCCTGTTTGCGTGTACCGCACAGGCAGTGAAATTGCGTACTTCATTTTGAATCTTGATGCGTAATTCTCTGACTCTTTGGATACTGACCTTCTCGTTATGCTTTTGGTGGCAGCAGATGACCGATGGGGAGGTTGTTTCTTACGTTGCACAATGCCTGACAGAAGGAAATAAATTCTATAGCACACCTCCATGCTGCGACAATCCCGCCTTGATATCGTTTCTTTCTCCGCATTATTGATGAAAATGGGGGAAAAAGTAAAGAAAGAAAATTTCAGCACTTGACAAAAGTTAGCTCTCTGATATTATAAAATTACAAAATTCATAAGTTCATAAACTCATAGGAAAGAACGGAAGAGGTATTTTTATGCCGCTGGTTAAGGTCAAAAGACACTATCAGATTACTATTCCACAGGGCCTACGCAGAAAGCTTAATCTTGCTGTTGGAGATTATGTGGAAGTGGAGAATAAGGATGGCGACATAATCATGAAGCCGGTCAAGCTGGTTCATCCTGACCAGGAGTATTTTTACACCAAAGAGTGGCAGGAAGGGGAGGCCCAGGCAGACAAAGACATGGCCAAAGGTGATGTGGTTGGTCCTTTTGATAATATTAAAGCTGCCGTCCGGGCCCTCAAGAAGACTAAAATATGAGGCTGGTTTTTACCAAAAACTTTATCCGGGATTACCGTAATCTGCCCCCGCCAGTGCAGAAAGCAATCGACAAACAGTTGGAGTTTTTGTTATCTGATCCACAACACCCTTCCCTAAACATTAAAAAGATGCAAGATCCGAGGAACATCTGGGAAGGCAGGGTAAGCGGCTCTTACCGTTTTACCTTTCAGATTGAAGGCGACACCTATATCATGAGAAAAGTCGGCAGCCATGATATTCTAAAGAAGCCGTAATCTTATAGGCCCCAAAATGTGCAAAAACGGCCGCTGCAATCGATGTCTCTCCCGCCTGGAAATGTTTTACCTAAATTAAGCGATTTAAAAACCACAGCGTGCACAGAGAAAGATTTTAATAGTTTAAAATATAATAATTTCAAGTAGTTCTCTGTGTTCTCTGTGGTGAATCGCCCTTTTAGGTTTTATATTATCAATTCTTCCTCCAGGTAGTTTAGTATCTTTTCCAGGCAGGTCGGGATGTCGTACTTATCTGTTTCCAGGATCAGTTCAGGATTCTCCGGTTCCTCGTAAATAGAATCCACACCAGTAAAACCTTTGATGCGGCCGGAGCGGGCCTTTTCATAATATCCCTTGCCATCCCTTTTTTCGCATTCTGCCAGGGGGCATTTTATATAGATTTCGACAAATTCACCGGGCCGGAATAGGTTGCGGGCAAACTTCCGGTCTTCGCGATAGGGAGCAGTGAAGGCGGCGATGGTTATGATCCCGGCATCCACAAAGAGCCGGCCTGCTTCGGCCACCCTCCGGGCGCTTTCTTTGTGGTCCTCCCGGCCTGATCCGAGCCCGCCGCACAGTCCGTAGCCGACATTGTCGTCATCCAGGGCATAGGTGTGAAAGCCCCTGCTATATAAGCACCTATCCAGTGCATAGGCCAGAGTCGTCTTGCCCGCTCCAGGGAGGCCCGTGAACCAGAGAAGCAGGCTTTCATGGCGATGGAGCTTCAACCGCTCGTTGCGTTTTACCCTTCCTTTTGACCAGTCTGACATAAGATTTAATTCCTTGATAGATTACATACAGAGCGGACAGTATCAGAAAGGCATAGAGAATTCAACCGTTTTAGCGATCAGCGCAAAGAGGAGCAGGGAGTTTTTGATAAAAGGTAACAATTTAGCGTTTTGAAAATGCATGATAAAAAGTGCAAAGAAAAATATCAAATCAGGAAATCAGGAAGGAGGGGGCTTGAAAGAATTCAGGAAGACGCTTGAATCAGGAACTCAGAAAATCAGGAAAGTATTTTTGAGAAATTGATTTTCAGCAGTTCGGCTTCTGGTTGCTCTGTTCTTTCATGAGTTCGTGAGTTCCAGATTAATAGCCATTTCTGAATGTAGGGCGGTTTCAAATACGTAAAGTGTTACGATAAAAGTTATTTAATTGTATTTTGGTATAAGTCCTTGTTTTTTCTTAATAGTTGACCAGCAGATAGCTAATAGCTAAAATCTTGTTGACAAAAAGAGGGCATTTTAGATTAACATGGTTTGCATGTCTTATGACGTAGAGAATCTGATAGCCCAGGTAGATATCGGGAATCTAAGGTACTACACCTCGTCCGTAACCGGTCTGCGCCATGCCTGGAAGGAGCCGGAGGCGCTGGAGGAGCGGGCGCGTTATGTGGAGGAGGCCTTTGCGTCTTTTGGACTTGCCGTACAGAGCCAGGCAGTGCCGTTTCACGGCAGGACTTATCGGAACATTGTCGGCACGCTCCAGGGAAGGAAGGATACCGATTTGCTCCTGGTCGGCGCCCACTACGACGCCGCCCTGGGCAGCCCGGGCGCCGATGATAACGCCAGCGGGGTGGCCGTGCTCCTGGAGGCGGCGCGTATTCTGTCTCAATGTAATCCTGATAATACCATACAGTTCGTAGCTTTTACCCTGGAAGAGCCCCAGCTCCCGGTAATGACCCTCACCTTTCTCATCGGGAGCCGTCATTTTGCCCAGGATGCCGGAAAAAAAGGAGTGAAATATAAAGGCGTACTCATCTTAGAGTCTGTCGGCTACACAAGCGAAAAACCCCGGAGCCAGTCCATTCCAGCCTTGATGAGAATCGATGTGCCGGATACGGGAGATTTCCTGGGGGTTGTCGCCAACCGAAGATCGAGAAATCTTTTAGACGGCTTTTGCCGGTCTGCTGCTAAATGGGCGCCGGAACTTAAAGTGGTGGGCTATAAGGTACCTTTTTCAGGCCGCCTGATACCGGAGACCAGGTTCAGCGACCATGCGCCCTTCTGGGATCAGGGGTATCCGGCCCTGATGCTCACCGATACCGCCATGTTCCGCAACCCTAACTATCACACGCCTTATGACAGACTGGAGGCCCTGGACTTCAATTTTATGTCCGGAGTAGCCAAGGCAGTAGTGGCGGCCTGCTGTAATCCGGCCTGAGATATTTATTTCTGTTTACTCCTTGACTATTTTTCAGAAATGCCGATATAATCCGTAGCATTTTTAATTCGGGGCCGGTCCCTGTGCATAAGGATGTGCTTATGTTCGTTTTTGGAAATTTTTTGCATGCCTTGGCCAAGATAATCGACATAGTATTATCACTTTATATGTGGGTTATTATCGCCCGGGCAGTCATTTCCTGGGTCAGTCCTGATCCGTACAATCCCCTTGTTCGCTTCCTTTACGGGGTAACCGAACCCGTCCTTTACCGGGTGCGCCGTCTTCTTCCCATCAGCCTTGGCGGCATAGATTTTTCACCAATAATTATCATATTGATCATTGTTTTCCTGCAAAGTTTCCTCGTGCCAACCCTAGTCGATGTAGCCGGACAGCTTGGTTGATTAACCCATCCAAAGAGGGTGATTGTATATGCGTATTACACCTATGGACATTCAACAACAGGAGTTCCGAGTCCGTTTCCGCGGTTTTGATGCGCGGGAAGTAGATTCCTTCCTGGAATTGGTAGCGGAAGAACTCAAAGAGGCGCTCCACGAAAATAGCGCCCTTAAGGATGAGGTAAAAAGGCTCAGGGAAGCCCAGGCTAATTTTGAAGAGAAGGAGAAGACTTTTCAAACGGCCTTTGTTTCTGCCCAGCGTGTAGTGGATGAGATGAAATCCAATGCCGAGCGTCAGGCCAAGCTTATAGTAACTCAAGCCGAACTTGAAGCCAGAAAGATGGTGGAAAGCGCCCATGTTCAGGCGGCCCAGGTACAGGAAGAGATCAACCAGTTGAAACGTCAAAAGGCCCAGATGGAGTATCGGGTTAAGGCTTTTATCGAAAGCCTTTCGAAATGGCTGGCCGCAGAGAAAGAAGTAGCGGAAGAAAAGGGGGCCGATGCGAACGAGGCACAGCAGGCTATGAGCGCTATCAACGAAATTATCTCTGGAGTGGATTTAGAGGGTGAAGACCCGGCAAAGTGACCCTATTTTTCCAACCATCAACTGACGGGGTACTTTTAAGGGTTTACGTACAACCAAAGGCCTCACGCGAGGGTATAGCCGGCTATCACGGCGATGCCCTTAAAATCAGATTAAAAGCGCCTCCGGTAGAAGGAGAGGCTAATGCCGCCTGTATTCGATTTCTTGCCTCTCTGTTTGGCCTGCCTCAAACAAATCTATCCATCAAGACCGGGCATAAATCCCGCTTGAAACTCATAGAGATGGAAGGGATCTCTATTGAGGAAGTGAAAAAAGTAATAGCCGCTCAGCCCGCCCTTTCTTCCTGAAAGACAGCGGCCATTTGCCCGTGTATGTGGCCGTTGCTGGCCAATATCTCAGGCATGGCCGGGGCAAAGGGCCGGGATTGGAAGTCCGTTACCAATCCGCCGGCCTCCCGAACCAGCAGCGCCCCGGCCGCTGTATCCCATGGTTTCAGATTGGTCTCCCAGAAACCATCAAAACAGCCGCAGGCCACATAACACAGATCCAGCGCGGCGGCCCCGGCTCGTCTTATGCCCCTGGAGCGTGTAAGAAATTTCTTGAAGTAGAAAACCGCCGGTTCCGGTTCAGTGTGTATGTTATAAGGAAATCCGGTAGCCAGGAGGCTGTCCCTGAGCTTGCCGGTGGTGGATACGCAAATAGGCTCTTCATTCAAATAAGCCCCCGCGCCCTTCCCGGCCCGGAAAAGCTGGTCCAGAAATGGGTGATAGACCACCCCAAGAACCGGTTCGTCATGGACAGCAAGGGCGATAGAGACGCAGAACCATGGGAACCCATGGGCATAGTTAGTGGTCCCATCCAAGGGATCAATGATCCATTTGTAAGGTGACAGGCCCGCCCGGGACTGCTTTTCTTCACTGACAATAGTGTGCTCCGGGTATCTGGCGTGAATAGTCTTTACAATGAGATCTTCGGCCCGGAGGTCGGCGTCAGTGACCAGATCGATCTCCCCTTTAAAATAGACCTCTCGCTTCCGGCCGAAGATTTCCTTCAGTAACCGGCCACTTTCCCGGGCTGCGGTTATGGCCGTTTCTATAAAGCTGTCTGTATCAGTTAATAAAGACCCTGGCATAATCCTTGATTTCTTCCAAGGCCCTGCCGGAGCCCATAACTACTGTGGTTAAGGGGTCTTCGGTCATTATGGTCTTGAGGCGTGTTTCCTCGGTGATGCGGCGATCCAATCCCTTAAGGAGGGAGCCCCCGCCGGCCATGTGAAGCCCGGACTGGTGGATGTCGGCCACCAGTTCCGGCGGTGTATTGTCCAGGGTGCGCCTGATAGCCCCGATAATGCCATTTACCGGCTCGGCTATGGCCTCGCGGATCTCGGCATCGGTGACGGGTATGGCTTTGGGAAATCCGGTAAGGATTTCCTTGCCGGATACAAACATGCTCTGAGGTTCATCCAGGGGATAGGCAGAACCTATGTTTATTTTGATATGTTCGGATGTATTTTCACCAATGAGTATCTGATATTTTTTTTGCATATAACGGACGATAGACTCATTGATCTCATCTCCGGCTACCCGGTGGGACTCGCTGCAGGCTATGGCGGAAACAGATATTACGGCTACTTCTGTCGTCCCCCCGCCGATGTCTATTACCATTTGGCCGCTGGGCTTCTCAATTTCCAATCCGGCGCCTATGGCGGCGGCCATAGGTTCTTCTATCAAAAACACCTTCCGGACTCCAGATTCCTCCGCCGCCTCGACGACCGCCCGCTTTTCTACCTGGGTGATGCCGGTGGGGACGCAGATAACCATCTTGGGCCGAATAAAGCGGCTTATATTTACCTTGCGGAGGAAATACTTGATCATCTGCTGGGTGACCTCAAAGTCGGCAATGACCCCGTCTTTCATCGGCCTGACGGCTCGGATCTTTTGCGGTGTACGCCCCAGGTATTCCTTGGCCTCCCGGCCGACGGCTATGACCTGGTCCGTGTCTTTATTTATAGCCACAACGGAAGGTTCGTTTAAAACAATGCCTTCCCCCGGCATATAAATCAGGGTATTGGCTGTGCCCAGGTCCATAGCGGCATCTTTAGACAGAAAGCCGAACAAGCGATCAAATAGCATATATGGTGTGTCCTCCCTAATTAGTGTTCATCCGGCCCTGGGCCGGATTCAAGCTTTCAGCGATCAGCTTTCAGCCGTCAGCATGTTTGTTATCTGTTATCCGTTGTCCGACATTTTCTTTCGGTGAACGGTCAACAGTGAACGGTGGACCGGCTTCATAAGGCAGATTATCCTTGCATGGACATTTTCGTCAAGATAATCCTTTGCCCAATACTCAAGAGGGCATCGATCTCCTCTGTCTCCCACGTACAACTGCTGTAACTGGTGAAACCCATTACCCCGGGGATGAAATCCTGAAATAGGCAAGGGATACCTAAAAAGGCGCTGAAGCCCTTGAAAGGTTCTTCTGCTGTAAAAAGGTAGGATTTCCTCGGTTCTTGCCCTATCTTCTCCAGAACCAGCGGCTTTCTCTTTCTAAAGATCCAGCCCACCAGGCCCTTTTCTACTGAAAACTGCTGTCTCTGGAGGTTGGATTTTATCGTACCGATCAGGGCCGGAAGGCTGTATTTAGCGTCTGGTTCAGGGGATGAAAGAAAGGCCATAAATCCCATCTCGGCCCGGGTAAAAGAAAGGCATAAGGTCAGGATGTTGATGAGATAATCATTAAAATCTCCGGTTTGCTGTCCTATGCGATCGGCCTGGTAGTGGAGATTGAGTATCCGGTCATAGAGGCGTTCTTTGGCCTGTAAGGCGGAGACTTCTGTTTCATGTACGATAAGATCGGCGAATCCCAAGAGCAGCTTCTGGCTTTTTTCAGTAAATATGTATTTATGTTTACTGTCCACGGAAAGAACACCCTTTCCGCGGGGAAGGGGAACAGCCATGAAGGATTTGATATCCTCGTCTGCCGAGTAGAACTGCAATGTAGTGGTGTCTCTGTCAAATTGGTTGGCGATGATAGGTTTGTTGTTTTTAGCCACCCAGCCCACCATGCCGTCTCCGTAGCCGAATTGTACCTGGGGGATGACATTTTTGCTCAAACTGTAGTATGATTGCAGGGTCAGGCTCTCATCTTTGGGGTCGGCCAAAAACAAGGCGGTAGTAAAGGCGTCGGTAACGTTGCTGATTACTTTAATTATGTTTAAGAGATGGCTATCGACGGACATAATAATGTCTTGCTCACACTATCCTTTGACTTCCCGGTCTTTAGCGATTAGCATATATCCGCTGTGGATACAATAATCCTTATCACGCCATGGCCACGGGATAGGTTGGCATTATAGCCGATTTTAGGAATTATGCAAAAACAAACCGAACTCTTAGCCCCGGCCGGGAATCTGGAGGCATTCTGGGCGGCTGTGGAGAAAAAGGCCGATGCCGTTTACATCGGTTGGGGTGACTTTAACGCCCGCGTCCAGGCCGAGAACTTTTCCCTAGAGGACATCAGCCGGACGATCCCTTTCGCCCATAAGCACGGCGTAAAGGTCTATATAGCCCTGAACATCCTGCTCAAGGAAAGAGACCTGCCGGAGATAGTAGAGGGTCTCAGGATATTAAAGGAGCTTTCTCCCGATGCCCTGATCATCCAGGATATGGGGCTGTATTATTTGATCAAAAGATACTTTCCGGCCTTTCGTCTCCATGCCAGCACCCTTATGACCATTCACAACCACCCGGGAGCCGAGCATCTGCGCGGGCTTGGATTTCAGCGGGTGGTCCTGGCCCGCGAGTTATCCATAGATGAGATAAGCGCCATACACCGGCATTCTCCGATTGAGCTGGAGGTTTTTGTCCAGGGAGCCCTTTGTTACAGCTTTTCCGGGCTTTGTTTGATGAGCAGTTATCTGGGCGGAAAGTCCGGTATGCGCGGCCGGTGCGTCCAGCCCTGCCGCCGGTTGTACGAAAGCGGCAAAAAACACGGCTCGTTTTTTTCCATGAATGATCTCTCGGCTATCAGGTTGCTGCCTGAACTAAAAAAGGCTGGTGTCATCTCCATCAAGCTCGAGGGGAGGATGCGCAGCGCCTACTACGTAAGCTCTATAGTAGAAGCCTACCGTATGGTACTGGATGCGCCGGAAGGCGACGAAGAGGCCCTGGGCCGGGCTGAAGATTTAATAAGGCAGTGTCTGGGCCGAAAGCCGACTTCCGGGTACTTTCTGTATCCGCGCCTTATGGATATCGTCACCCCGCATTTTTCAGGCACGGCCGGCCTTTTTCTGGGGAAGATCATAACCGCACGCGGAGAAGAGGCCCTGGTGAAGCTCGCTGCTAATGTCGGCGTTGGGGACCGGCTACGCCTGGTAAGGCCTGCCCATGACGGGAGACACTCATTTACTCTGGGAAAAATGATTGCCGGGGGGAAAGAACTGATAAATGCAGCACAAGGTCAGGAGATCACGCTTAAGATGCCCGTCCCTTGCCGCAAGGGAGATCTGCTTTTTAAGGTAGATGCGAAGGACGCCGCGCTTGTGCGCGGCGCAGGCCGGATAAGAAATCTCATTTTTGCCGCTACCAGAGGCTGCGTTATCAGCCCGGCAACAAAAAAAGGGTTAAGCATGGACCCGGTTGTTTCAAAATTATTCCCGGAGAAGGGTCCCGGGGCCATGCAGAGGAAAGACCTTAAGTGGTGGGTGAAATTGGGCGATCTGAATCACCTGTCTGATGTGCCAGACCGTGGCATCCATCGCCTCCTGGTCCTCCTGGACGAGAAGACATTCGCCCAATACAGGCGTTACCACAAACAGATTTTGCAGATGCGGCATCGATTTTCCTGGATGCTGCCGCCTGTCATAGAGGAAAAACAATGCCGGTTTTATGAGAAAGCGATAGATGGATTGCGCCGGGCCGGGTTTACGTATTGGCACCTGGGCCATATAAGCCAGCGGCAATTTTTCTTACATAAAGGCAGAGACATACACCTTTCCGCCGGTTATACGGCCAACGCGCTTAATTCCCTGTCCGTCAGGGCCTTTTGCGATCTCGGGATCACGGAGGTGGAGTTTTCCATAGAAACAGACCGGGAAAACCTTAAAGAGGCATTGGCCCATGCCGGCGGGTGCCCGGTGGGGCTGGCCGTCTATGGCCATCCGCCCCTTTTTACTTCCCGGCTGCTTCCCCCCGGCCTAAAACCGGGTACCACCATACGAAGCCCTAAGAAAGAGAGTTTTTTCATTAACTGCTATCGGGAATTGACCCTGGTACACTCCTCGCACCCGTATTCTCTCCTGGCCTGTATGCAGGATTTGAAGAAGATAGGGATTTCTTTTGTGACGGCTGATTTCACCTGGGAGCGCCCTGCTAAAAATGTGCTCTCTGAGATTTTAGGCGGTAAGCCGGGTAAAAAACCGGGGGATAGGGTGAATACCTTTAATTTCCTGAGGACATTGGCCTGATAAAATTACCGGCCTACGGTCGGCCTGGGCCGGGCGGCCAGAGAAGCTATTCTGGCTGAGACGATATTTTTGATATCTTCAACGGTAAAGGGCTTGGTTATGTAAGTTACGCCGCTGGACTCAAGAAATCTACTTGTCTCATAATTCATGGTATCGCCGGTCATAAATATCACCCCTCCCGGCGGCAGCAATCCCATATCCCTGACGGTGTTAAAAAGTTCCTTACCGTCAATGTCCGGCATTATTATATCCGTCAGCATCAGGTCATATCGCCTCGTTTCCAGCTTTTCCAGGGCCATCTTACCGGCTGTAACCGTTTCCACATCGTATCCTTCCCCTGTCAGTATATCGCATGTGAGTTTAAGGATTATGGGTTCGTCATCCACAACCAGCACCCGATATTCTCCCTGTCTTTTGGGGACTGTTTTAGCCGGCCCGGAGGCGATTTCCTTTCCAACCGGGCGCGGGAACCTTATGGTAAATATGGTGCCATGCGGTTCGCGCCAATCTGCAAATATGTCGCCATCATGTTCCTTAATTATACGGTACGAGACGCTGAGTCCCAATCCCGTTCCGCGTCCCGGTCTTTTCGTCGTAAAAAAAGGTTCGAATATGCGTTTTCGGATGTCATCCGGTATCCCCGGGCCGTCATCTGCAATTTCCGCTATGACCACTGCGCGTTCTGGTTCGTAACGAGTCCTCACCTCCAGTGTCCCCATACGGAAGGCCTGGGTTATAGCCTGCTTGGCGTTAATGATAATATTGGCAAATACCTGTTGTATCTGATGTCCATCACCTTTTATAACGGGGAGGGTTTTGTCGAAATCTTTCATTACCCGGATATTGTGATTGTGCAGGTCATAGGATAGAAAATCCAGTGTTTGTTCTATTAATGTATTTATATTGACGGCTTCCTGCCGAATTTTCCCTGTATCAGAGAAGGCAAGCATATTCTTAACTATCTTGGCCGTGCGCAAGGCCTCTTTCTCGATTGTGCGCAGGCCGTTTCTAATCCTATCTGTATCAGACACTTGAGACAGAAGCTGGGCATACCCCAGGATAGAGGTAAGGGGGTTGTTAATCTCGTGGGCAACCGCAGATACCAGTTCCCCTATGGCCGAAAGTTTCTCGGAACGAATGAGCATCTCTTGTGTTTCTTTCAACTGCCGGTAGGCATTTTCCGTAGCAGCCGCTTTTTCTTCAAGCTCTGCCCCGGCTTTTTCCAGCTTTTTATTCGTCTGTTTCAGGGCCTCTAAATAATTATTTTTTTCTATGATGAGCCGTCTCTTCTCTATGGCCCGTTGTACCGTATAGATAAAATCCTCCATGTTTGACAAAGGCTTTACCAGGTAATCATAAACCAAGTTCTGATGAATACATTGTAAAACGGACTCAATAGAGGCATACCCGGTCAGTATTATAAACTGGGCCATGTCGTCCAATTTTCTCATCTCCCGGATCATGGCCAGGCCGTCCATCCCGGACATCCTGAGATCGGCGATTACCAGATCGGGATGTTCGGCTTTGAACCTCTCTATCCCCTCCGGACCATTTCCAGCCTCCGGGACAGTGAATCCCCTTTCCTCGAGTTCCATGCGCAGAAGCAGCCGGATATCGGCTTCATCATCAACTACCAAGATTTTTCCGTTCATGACCTGTTTTTAATCCTTTCTAATTAGTGCTCATCCGGAAACCCCTATATTCCCTCCCCCATCCCCCCTTTAGAAAAGGGGGGATGGGGGGATTTGGCGAATTCATGTATTTAAATGCCGTCGTAATAACAAGCGGGCAATATTACCTTTACTTCCGTGCCTTCCCCCTGGCCGGAAATTATTTCGATATCACCTTTGTGTTCCTCGACTATGTTGTAGCTTACGGAGAGGCCCAGGCCCGTGCCTTTGCCTGCCTCCTTGGTAGTAAAAAATGGGTCAAAAACCTTATCCAGGTTTTCCGGGGCGATGCCTATGCCGTTATCTCTTACGCTAAGGATTATATGGTCGTTATCGCCTGTTTCAGCCTTTATAGTTAATATTTTTTTGTAGTCTTTTGCTCTCCCCGGCCTTTCCAGAGACGTTTCCCGTTCCATCAGGGCGTCTTTGGCATTGCTCAGAAGGTTTAATACCACCTGTTCCAGTTGCCCGGGATGGCCATGACAGAAGAGGCCTTGCGAACTATAGTCCTTAATTACCATTATGCCATACAGCTCGAGCTGCCTCCCCATAAGGAGCAGGGCGTTTTCTATTACCTGGTTAATGTTTACCGCTTCCATCTTCGTATGGGGCAGACGTGAGAAGGTGCGTAGATGGTCTATAATCTCTCCCATGCGCATGGCATTTTTCTCGACGACCGGGAGTACTTCCTGCAATAATTCTTTATTTAGAATTTCTTGGTTGGTTTTCCGCAGTAAGGATTGGGCAAAGCCCTTAATAACTGTTAAAGGCTGATTGAGTTCGTGGGCTACACCGGCGGCCAGTTCTCCGATAGAAGCCAGTTTGGCCGACTGGATCAGTTGGGCATTCGTCTTCCTGAGTTCGTATTCCGCCTCCTTTTTTTCGGTAAGGTCTCTGGCTATGATCTGTACCACTTTACTGCCTGCCTGAGAGGAGACGGTTCCGTTTACTTCTACCGGCAGGGTAGTACCGTCTTTTCTTCTGAAATTTATCTCTATCGTCTGAGAACCTCTGGCCTCGATTGCCCGCATCATGTTTGTCCAGTCCGCCTCGTCCGCATAGATATTTTGCATAAACTGATTCCGGAGTCTTTTGGGACTAAAACCAAGGCAGTGGCAGGCCGAGGGATTGACATCAATAAGCTTACCGCTTAGATCGGCGATGAAGATCATATCCTTGGCCGCTTCAAACAGGCTTCGATATTTGGCCTCTGATTTTTCCAGTTGCACCAGGTGATCTTTCCATTTTTCCAGAAGACGGACCCGCTCCAGGGCGCTTCCGGCCATCAGGGCCAGAGTCCTCAGCAGCTCCAGATCATTTTCCGTGAGGTCTGTGTCACTGGTCAGGGCTATGGCCCCTGTCACCTTATTTTCCGCCACAATGGGCATATCTATTACCGACTTATAGGGGAGCATGGGAACGACGAGTGTCTTGATAAGGAGACGCAGGGGACTGCCAGGAGAGGTATAATCCATGGCTATTCGTTCTACAGTGGTTCTGATAACACTATCTTTATCTTGCATAACGATGTTCCCGGTAACAATGGGTTTCCCTGTATCCCGCATCTTTTTGTAGATGCTTTCTTCATAGAGGGGTATCTTATAGCCGAGGAGGGAAGTGCCCGGTATGACACGCCATGCGATTCTTTCTATATTCTTAGCCAATCCGGATTCGATGCCCACGCGAACCAGTTGTATATAGCGGCCGTCTTCGGTAAACATGCATATATTGCTTATTTCCCGTCCAAGTTTTTCCACGCTCCGGTAGGCTGCATCGAGCACCTCGTCCTGGGTGCTGGCCGAGTAAAGATCGCGACTGATCTGGCCGAGTATATTTCTCTCAAAAAGGGCCTGTTTTAATTCTCTTTCCACGGATGACACGTTACCGATGGACTCAACTGCTTGATTCTGCAAGATTTATACATATAGCAACCCCGACCGGGATTTACAAGAGAAATCGTAATAGGACTTTCCCCGCTTCTTAGTGAACACCCTATGTCTCTGAGCGTAACTTGCTGGAGCAGCAGTAGGGTGGGTTTTACCCACCATCATTCCCTTGGTGGGCAAAGCCCACCCTACATTCCTCGAACATCAAACGTTGGACGCCGGGCATTAATCGCTGACAGCTTGTGGCTCCGATAAGATATTGACCGCCGGCACAATTTAAGGTTATCTATAAAATATTATGTGGGGAATGTTTAGTTTTTTGCTAAAGATGGTTAGGCCTGCTTCCGGCCGCAACACGGCGGCAAAGGTCCCATCGGCGGAATTATCCGCACTGGAGAAGGAGGCGACCAACCATCATATAGAGGCCATGAGCTATCTGCGCCAGGCCGTCTATGATCAGGCCGGGAAAAGTGCGCTCCAGTCCCGGGATGCGTGGATACGGCTGCGCGACTTGGGAAGGCAGGGCGCTTACGGTGGGCGTCTGACCGACCGTTTCGTCGCTAACCAAATAAAAACCCTTACCGATCTTTACGCCCTCGCGCAGGAATGTAAGGAACTCGCGGCATCAGTCCTGTCCCACCTTGATGCAGAGAATTTCCTCGATCAGGACAAGCTGCGGGAAAAGATAAGCTGCGCCGGAGAAAGATTGACGTACCTCCTGGGCGAGATGGAGACGGCAGGTATGGTCGAAAAATACCAGGGGGAAAACGACGGAGTCCTATGGCGTAAGCGGCCGGATCACTGAACCGGGCAAGACCTCTTTCCGGCCGAAATCAGCCTCGCCGCACCCCGGATAGACAATACTATTCGGTCCTATGCATACACCTGCGGGTAATGCAGTTTTTTTGCCGATAATGGCCAGCCCGGTAAACAGTTGTTCGGGGAACTCCTGATTAGGTGTGTCTCTGGGGCCAGACCCGACGATAACATTTTTCCCCGTATTTACTTTCTTATCCAGGATAGCCGTTGCTATACGGCTGCCGGCCATAATCTGACATTCGTGCATGATCACCGAGTCTTTTACTCTAGCCCCCCTTGCCACATAAACGCCCGGTGACAGGACAGAGTGTTCGACCGTCCCTTCTATGACGCAGCCGGCAGATATAACCGAATTGGAGACCTTTGCCCCGGGCAGGATCATGGCCGGCGGCCAGTCAGACATTAAACCGGCTTCTTCCAGGTTTGGTCTGACTCCCCAGGCCTCGGGGGTAAGCCCGCTTGATGGATCGAGGAGATCCATATTCGCCCTCCAGTAGGCGTCGAGAGTGCCCACGTCGCGCCAGTATCCCTGAAAAGGATAGGCATAGACCGCGTCTTTGTTGATGGCCATGGGTATAATATGTTTACCAAAGTCATGTTCCCCGGTTTTTTGCAATACAGAGAGAAGATATGAGGTCTTGAAGACATAGATGCCCATAGAGGCCAGGTTGGTTCTGGGCGTTTCCGGCTTTTCTTCCCATTCCATTATGCGTCCCTTCCGGTTCGTGATGGCCGTGCCAAAGTGTCTTATCTGGTCCATGGGGACGGTCATCATGGCGATGGTCATATCCGCCCTTTTCCTGCGGTGAAACTGGATCACAGGACGATAATCCATGTAGTAGATATGGTCGCCGGAGAGGACCAGTACCTCCCGCGAGGGATGAGAATTGATATAATCTATATTCTGACGCATGGCATCGGCTGTGCCTTTGTACCAGTCGGAATCCTTCTGTCCGGTGCGCGGCGGGAGTATCTTGGCCCCGCGGCCGCGGCCGATAAAGTCCCACGGAGCGCCGGTGCCGATGTGCTCCATAAGGGACAGGGGCTTATACTGGGTAAGAACGGCCACGTTGTTAATGCCGGAATTCATCACATTGCTGAGTGTAAAGTCTATGATGCGGTAAATCCCGCCGAATGGCACCGCAGGCTTGGCACGGGCCTCCACCATAATATTGAGGCGGCTCCCTACGCCGCCGGCCAGCAGCATGACGAGTGCTTCATTCATTGTACGGCCTCACCGGATGGGATTTCTTTCTTTGTGAACTGCTTAGACCCGAGGTCCGGATAGATAGTGCACCCTGGTCCGATGGCCATACCGGCCGGTATCCGGGTAGAGCGGCCGATGACCGTGATCCCGCCCTGAGGCGCGTCCGCCCCATTTTTTTTGCCGATGACCGTATGCGCGCCGATCACGACATCAACATCGGATATGACCTTTTCCATGAAGGCCCCTTCTTCCACGGTGGCATCAAAAAACAATACAGAGTCTTTTACGATGGCCCCTTTTGCTATCCTGACGCCGGGGAAAAGCACGCTATTTTCCACCTGCCCTTCGATGCGGCAGCCGTGGTAAAAACTGGAATTGTTAATGCGCGCCGTTTTCCCGATGACGGCGGGTTGACGGTCGCAAATAGCCTGATGCTCCAGATTGGTCCTGAGCATCCATTCCCTGAGGACGATCTTCGGCCTTCGGCCCAGTGTATCCATATTAGCCTGCCAGTATTCCTCGATCTTACGGCTATAGCCCCAGTATCCCGTATGTTTGTACCCGTATACCTTATAGCGCCCCAGCATAGCGGGTATGATATCCCGGCCAAACTCATGGGAATCACTTTTAACGTTTTCCTGCAGCGCTTCTCTCAGGGCCTCGGGCCGGAATAAATAAATGGTCATGGAGGCCCACGTTGAGGCCGGTTCGGCCGGTTTTTCCTGGTATAATAAAATTCTCCCGCCCGCCCTATCCTCATCTGCTATCTGCGCCAGGCCGAAACGCGGGGCCTCTCTGGTTTCTACCGCTACGAAGGCTGCCGTAAGATCGGCCTTTTTTTTAAGGTGATAGGCAATCATAGGCTGGTAGCTCATCCTGTAAATATGGTCGCCGGACAGGACCATAACCATGTCCGGCTTATGGTAGTCGATAAAATCCAGATTCTGGAATACGGCGTCCGCCGTTCCCTTGTACCAGTCAGAGGCCTTATGTCCTTGAAAGGGGGGGAGCATGGTGACCCCGCGATGCCTGCCCACCATATCCCAGGAGCCTCCCTGGCCGATGTGGTTTATCAGGGAGTAAGATCGATACTGGGAAAGGATGCCCACGTTTTCGATGTTTGAATACCGAAGATTGCTCAAGGGGCAGTCGATGACGCGATAGATCCCGCCAAAGGGGACAGCGGATTTAGGCCGGTAGAAGGTTAATACATTCAGCTCGTCCACGCGGCCCCCGGCCAAAATCATAGCCAGAATCTTTTGCATCAAAATGCTCCTTGACTAGTTTCCATTCGAAACTCCTGGAGTTTCGAATGGAGCGGTCAGCAGTCAGCTATCAGCATGTTTGTTATCCGTTATCCGTTAACCGTTGTCCGACTTTTTCTTTCGGTAAACGGTCAACAGTGAACGGTAAACCGGCTTCATGCTGACCGCTTTATATCTCAGCTTTCGGCACCACCACAATGCCGGAGGGATCGACAAAATAACGCCGGCGATCCTGTTCCATATCATAACCTATGCGCGTGCCCGGAGGCAGAGTAACATTCTTATCGACGATCGTCTTTTTTATCATTACGTCTTCCATCAGGGTAACGTGATCGAATATAATGGAGTCTTCGATTACACACCGGCTGCCCACAAAGACGTGTCTTCCCACAATAGAATTTCTTATCTCGCCGCCGCTTATAATCGTTCCGCCGGCGATCAGGGAATCTCTGACCATGGCTTCCCGGCCATACTGGTCGTAGATAAGCTTTACCGGTGGCGTGGCGTAGCTGGCGGTTCTAAGCGGCCAGCGCCGGTTATAAAGATTAAAAGACGGCACGGGGGTTGTAAGGTCCATGTTGGCCTCGTAGTAGGCCTTAATGGTTCCTATATCCCGCCAATAAATATTTTCTCCATTATTAAGGGCCCCGGGGATTCTGTTTATTCGAAAATCATAGGCAAAAACCCGCCTTTTCTGGAATAAAATAGGGATAATCTCACCCGCCAAATCATATTTGCCGCTTGATTCAACGTCCTTTTTCAATGTTTCACAAAGCACTGTAGTATTAAACAGGTAATTACCCATGGAAACCAGGGCCGTATCCGGCCTTCCGGGAATGGGATGCGGGTTTTCCGGTTTTTCCTCGTAACCGATGATCCGCCAGTTATCGTCAACCTGTATGACTCCGAAAGGGTGACTTTTCTCTATAGGCAAGGGTATGGCGGCAACCGTCACCTCTGCTTCTTTTTCCCGGTGGTATTGCAGCATTTGCCTGATATCCATACGGTAGATATGGTCGGCGTTGAATATGGCCACCACTTCAGGATAAAATTTCTCGATGAGGTGCAGGTTCTGATATACCGCATCCGCTGTCCCCCGGTACCAGTCTTCATCGGTGCGCATCTGGGCCGGCGCCGGCATAATGAAAAAGTCACTGACAGCGCTCCCTATCGTCCATCCGTTTCGTAAGTGCTCCATGAGCGACTGACACTTAAATTGCATCAGCACATAGATGGAGTAGATTCCGGAATTAATGAAATTGCTGAGCACAAAGTCAATAATTCTATATTTTCCACCAAAAGGAACGCTGGGCTTGGCGCGTTGCCGGGTGAGAGGGGAAAGTCTCCTGCCTAAGCCCCCCGCCAGTATGATGCCTAATACTTTAATCGGCATAAACCCCTTTCAGGTCTTTAAGTGTCGGACGATTAATCTCTCTAAACTCCGGGAGGAAAATTCCCGGCCGGAGGGCGGCATATTAGTTTTCGGGATTTCGGCGCGGGCGCTCTGGCGATGTCCGCCGGCCGAGCCCATGGCGCCAAAGACCTGCATGGCCAAGTTACCCGCATTTTTCCGGTATCCGTCAGAGCGAAAAATTACTATGAACTTTTCTCCGCAGAAACCCGAAACAATGCTCCAGCCAATCTCATACACACGCATAAAATAATCGGCCAGAAGCACCAGGATATCCGGGTGCTCCACTTTTCCTACATGGCAGTAAATACGTTTTCGGGAATAACGCATTTTATCCAAAGCCAGCCTGAAATATGCCAGGTCGCTTAGTCTAATATCGGACGATTCGATCTTTCGGATAAGCGCCTGGTTTACCTGGTCAAAGAGACGGGTAAATGCCGCGATGTCCTGACTCGTAGCCCGTTTGGTAAAGTTTTCCGTATCCACCTTTATAGCATGGAAAAGGGCTGTAGCTATCCGTACCGAGGGCTTTATGCGTGCGGCGCGCAGATATTCAAACATGACGGAGGCCGTGGCCCCATATTCCGGCCTTATATCAACCCAGGAGGCCTTGACCGGTTCAACGGCAGGGTGGTGGTCGATCACCGCATCGTAGTCAATGTGGGCAAAGTCCGGATTGTGGTAAGGCTGTGAATCAAGCATTACTTTGCGGGTAAAGGTCTCGGGCGCCAGCGTCTGCAGGCGTTGCAGAGGGACATTAAGGAGTTTTATCATAGCCAGGTTGTCGAGCCGTTTGATTTCGTTGTTATGGGCTATAGTCACACCCTGTACGCGTCTCCACAGAAGCCTTTTCATAGCCAGGGCGCTGGCTATGGAGTCCGGATCGGCGCTAATGACGATGAGTACGCGATCAGTCTTGTCGAAAATTTTCACGAGATTTTGCAGCCGTTCTACTGAAGGATTTTTGTTTTTTGAGCGTGTGACGTTAGTTTTTGTTAATGGCATATCGTCAGACCTGTACACTGCGCATGAATTGAGCGGTTTCTTCCGGTATGGCGGTATTAATGTATATGCCGGTTCCCATCTCAAAACCGGCTGCGGTGGTCAGGCGGGGCCGGATCTGCAGGTGCCAGTGGAAGTAATCCTCGTGCTCATCCTTTACCGGTGCGGTATGTATTATGTAATTAAAATCCGGGTCATGCAGGCCGATGTATTGTTTTTTAAGAACTGTCTTCAGTATAACGGCAAAGGCCTTGGCATCCTCCATAGTGATAAGGCCAAACGAGGCGCTGTGTTCCTTGGGCATAATCCAGGTCTCGAAGGGCACCTGGGAGGCGAAAGGGTGGACAGCGATAAATTTATCGGTCTCCAATATGACCCGTTCGCCGCCCTGCTTTTCTTCCCGGATTATATCACAATAGACACACTTGCCGGTGTCGTCGTAATAATATGCGGCGCGGTCAAACCGGATGCGGATATCTGTCGGTACAATGGGTGTGGCCACTAACTGGGAATGTGGATGTTCAAGGGAGGTCCCGGCGGAAAGGCCATGATTTTTAAAGATAATGATAAATTTGCAGCGGGGGTCGATGTGCAGCATCTGGTAGCGTTCCAGGTAGGCCAGAACAACCTCTTGCACATGCCAATCATCCATCAGGAATAGGTGCTCGTTATGTTTATTGGATTCGATAATGACCTCATGGTGGCCTACGGCATCCATACGATGAAAGAAGTTGGCCCCGTCATGCTGCCGCTCTAAATCTCCTTCAGAGACAAAGGCGGCAAATTTATTGGGAACCGCCCGTACCCACCACCCCGGGCCGTTGGACTGGCCTCCGCTTCGATAAGCCAGGGTCTCCGGCGGGGTAAGGTGTTCGTTGCCCTCACAGAAAGGGCATTCTGTCAGATAGGGTTCTGTGGACATGGCGGGCTTGACCTGGATGAAGTTATGCGGACGCCTTGAACGTTCCTTGGCTATAACTACCCAGAAGCGTGTGGCTGGATTTTGTCTTAGCTCTGGCAATTATTTTCCCGCCTTGCCTTTGTTATTATTTAGCGTAGGTCCCTTATATCAAGTTCCATTCAAATCCCCCTTGATCCCCCTTTTTCAAAGGGGGAGATTATATCCCCCTCTTTGGAAAAGAGGGGTGAGGGGAGATTTTATGGGTATATTTTTGATTACAACTTAGTATTTGGTACGAGCAAGCTCCTCTATCCGCTAAATTGTAACAAAACGATCGAGGCAAGTCAAAGTAAAAGGCCCGCGAGAGTCCGCTCAAATTCTCCGGCAACCGGGGCCGCTCAGGTTGCTGCGACCGCCTGTCTCGGGGATTACTTGTATCTGTGTGTTGATGCGCTCCTTAAGCGCCGTGACATGCGATATCACGCCGATTAACTTGCCGCCCTGCTGCAATCCCGCAAGAGTCTCCAGGGCTGTTTCAAGTGCATCTTCATCGAGGGTCCCAAACCCTTCATCAAGGAAGAGTGAGTCAACCCGCACATTTCTGCTTGCCATATGAGAAAGGCCGAGCGCCAGGGCAAGGCTCACAATAAAGCTTTCGCCGCCGGAGAGATTCTTCGTAGAACGTATCTCACCCGCCTGGTAATTGTCGATAACATTCAACTCCAGCGGTTGTGATGAGTTGCGTATGAGCAGATAGCGATCCGTCATCTTCCTGAGCCGGCGGTTGGCATGCGCCGTCATCATCTCGAACGTCAGCCCCTGTGCAAAGTTACGGAATTTCTTTCCGTCGGCGGAGCCGATGAGTTGATGCAGGTCATCCCAGCGTGCGCATTCCTTTTTCCGGGTTTCAATGCTCTTTATGCGTTCCTGCTGCTTTTCCCTTAGTTTCTCGTTTTCACTTAGACTCTTTATGATTCCGCCAATATCAAGTCTTATCTGTTTCAGTTCCGAATCACAGGCGCTTATATTTTCTTTAAGCGCCTCCATGGATTGATCTGTCAGGTTTTTTTCACGCTCGGAGGCAAGCGCCTCCGACTTGTCCTTCCGGCGGGCGTCAAGTTCCGTTTTTTCCTTGATCAGGCGTTTCTCTTTGTCAGCGAGGATGTCCCGCTCTTCTTCACTCAGGCGTGATGAAAGGTAGTCTGCCTCGTCTTCAAATCCTGCCGTTTTGATCCGCTCCATCAGTTTCGGCCCGGCCTGCGCCAGTTCCTTGGCCCGATTTCCTATTTTTACTTTCAATAAATTTATCTTCTCTTTCAGGGCGCTGATCTCTTTTCCAATTTGCCCATATTCTTCGAGTGCTTTTTCAAGGGCTTTACCCGCGTTATCCACGGCATCTCCCAGGCGCTTTTCCTCCTGGTCAGCGTTCTTCTCTCTGAAGAGTTCCCGGCGTGAAGCACACAATGATTCATACTCCATCTTTAGATCGTCACGATCTTTGCGCCTTGCCGCCAAGTCTTCTTCCAGGCTGCCCAGGAGGGCATTATATTTCTCAATCTCCGCTTTCAGTTCATGGATCTGTTTCTCCAGCGTGGTTTTTTCAGCCTCCTTCGCCTGCCATCCTTCTTTGCGCGTTCTCAGGTTTTTCAGTATAGTGTCAAGGCTGTCTAACGGAATCTGACTGACTCCAAAGGGTTCAACATCCTTAAGGGTATCGTTACGGGCCTTTTGAGTCTCTTCCGCCAGGGAGGCGCAATCTTTGGTCAGCCGTTCATGATCACGATCGGCCGTCTCCAGGTTGTGTCTGGCCTCCTGTAAGGCCTTGTCTGAGTTGTCAAACTTCTCCCTTATTTTTTCCAGGGCAGTTTGCGCTGACTTCTCCTTTTTGCCATTCTCTTCGGCGATGGCGATAATGCCGGATGTTTCAGCAATTTTCGCCTGACCGCCTGCAATCTCTTCGTGCACCTTACTGGCGCGTTCTTCCGGCGCGGCCTTGATATTCAGTCTCAACAGGGCGTCAGCGCACTGTTTTTCGTCGGCGTCCAGCGTCGCATTCTTCTCCGTCATCTCTTTTTCAGTATGCTGGATTTCAGTTGCGGTCCGAACCCGGTCGGCTTCCAGCTTGTTCAGATGACGAGACGCCTTTTTGCATTCATCCTTCGTTTTTTGAAGCTCCGCCTCCGCCTCGTTCAAGACCGGGACATTCCCCTTCGCATAAGGATGATCGGTAGCGCCGCACAGCGGGCATGGTTTGCCGTCTTCAAGTTGTTTCCTTTCTTCCTCAAGGTCACGGATACGGCTGAGAAGCGATACCTGCGTTTCCAGGGTTACAATAGTTTTTTCCAGAAGCGCTTTTTTATCGGCGCTTGATTTTATCTCATCTAAGAGTTTCACATTACCGGCTTTTAATTTTTCAATGCCCGATTTCAGGCTGTCCAGCGCAGTGTATGTCTTGTCAATCCGTGCAATGGTCTCGCCTGTCTGGATCAAAAGACGCTCGCGGTCTTTAAAGACGTCCATATCATGGCGCCACTGGCTGATTTCACGTCCCCTGAGGATGGCCGTGATTTCATCAGTCAGGTGCTTAAGTTCACTTTGTCCTTTCTCAAATTCCTGGCGGGATTTTTCATGATCGGCTTCTATCTTGCGGCAACCGGCAAGGGCGGACTCCTTTTTCCCCGCCGTAGCGGAAAGTTCTTTCAATGCCTCCACATGCTTTGTCTCAACATTCCGAAACGACGCAAATCCCCTCTCGATGGCGCTGAGGTTGGTCATCAACGCGGCATCGGCAGCGTGTTTTGCCTGGTATTCACGGATAGCTTTCAGGGCGGCATGAGCCTTTTTCAGTTCCTGTTCACCGCTTTTGACAAGGCTTCTGTAGCCTTCCCCCTGTTTTTCGATTTCTCCGATTGCCTTGTTTTTCTCTGCGAGCTGCTTTTTCTGTTCACCCAGCCGGGCGTCGATCTCCCTCACCTTCTTGATGACTTCAGTTTCCGATGTCTGCCTGGCTCGCGCCTCATCCAACCGGGCCTCAGCGGTTTTTTTTGCCGTCAACGCGGCTGCGCAGGCCTTATCCTTTTCAGGCAGAATCGCAATTGCGCCATTAACCTCCTTTGTCTCATTGTCCTGCTCCGCACGTAAAGCGGCAACCCCTCTGTAATCTCCTTCAAGACCGAGGGCCTTGCGGGATTTTTCCAGCTTTTTTGATTCCGAATCAAACTCCTGCCGGCGCTTCTCAAAATCCTGCTGTTTCTTGTCCAGTTCTACCAGCTCTTTCTCCAAGGCAACCATCCCCTCGATCCAGGTCAGGGCCTTGCGCATTTCACTCACTTTTCCGGCAAGTTCCGTCTCCTGGCCTTGCTTTTCTTTCAGGACGGATTGCAGTCCCCTTTCTTCATCTTCGTTTAAAACCTGGATTCCTTTCAGCTCGGCCTGCAATATCTCAAGGTTGTTGTGTTCTTCCGTGCGGCGTTGATGAACTTTCATGGATACCTGACTGTAGATTTCGGTCCCGGTGATCTGCTCCAGGATGGGCGCCCGCTCGTCGGGAGGGGCCTGGAGAAAGGCCGCGAATCCCCCCTGGGCCAGCAGCATCGAACGGGTGAAACGCTCGAAGTCCATGCCCGTGGCCTTCTCGATAAATTCACCTACCTGGTTTATTTTTGATTCCAGGACGGCCCCGGAATCGGCATCGGCTATTTCATGTTTTGCCTGTTGTAATGCACCATCGGATCTTTTCCGGGCGCGATACTGGCTCCAGTGGCAACGGTAACGGCCCTTCTGCGTCTCAAATGTAACTTCGGAAAAACATTCACCTGTCTGACGCGACATGATCTCGTTGCTGCTTTTCGTAACCTTGTCCAGGCGGGGCGTCCGGCCGTAAAGCCCGAGGCAGATGGCATCCAGGATGGTCGTCTTTCCTGATCCCGTGGGGCCTGTGATGGCGAATATGCCGTTAGACGAATAATCCGGGTGGGTGAAATCAACCTGCCATTCGCCCGTGAGTGAGTTCAGGTTCTTGAACCGGACACCAAGTATCTTCATTCCCCTTTCTCCTATTCAGCCATCTGGTCTTGCTCGTTGAGGGAGACTATGATTTCCCGGTAGGCGCTCAAAAGCGCCGGCCGCTGATCCTCCGGGACTTCGTGCGATTCAAGGCAGCGTTTGAACACGTCTGTTGCATCCAGATCGTCGAGTGTTTCATCCACATCCATTCCGCTCATGGCGCGTTCCAGCACCCGGTTGTTCTTGACGCGGAGGATCTCTATGCCGGTCCCTTCGATTGCCTCATCCAGGCGCTCGCGGAGGCTGCCGGCTATCTCATCTCCTTCATATACTATCTCCAGCCAGGCGTTGCTCCCCCCGGACTTTAGTTCTTCGATATTTCGTGCGATGGTTGGCCAATCCCCTTGCAGGGTCTTCAGTTCCTGGAACCTGGGTACTGGAATAGTTGCGACAGTGGGCGCATTACCCGAAAAGTCCACGAGGACCACGCTCTTTTCCTGTTCAGCCTCCCCGAAGCCGATGGGCAGGGGTGAACCTGAATAGCGTATGAAATCTGAACCGCCCACCGTTTGAGGAATATGAAGATGCCCCAAGGCAAGGTAGTCGATATGTTCGGGAAACACATCTGTTCCGACCTTTAAAAGGGAGCCGATATACAGTTCGCGCACTCCATCGCCATCAATGGTCTGGCCGCCTGCGGTGAACAGATGCCCCATGGCGACAATCGGAACGGGCTTTTTCAGCGTGGAGCGTTTCTGTTCGGCCGCCTCATACACCATCCGGTAATGAGCCCTGATCCCTTCTATGATTTTTCTCTCCTTGTCCTCAAGGCTCTCACCGGCCTCGGCGGTGCGGATATCGCGGTCTCTGAGATACGGGATGGCGCAAACAATGAGCCGGGGATCATCATCCGGCCCGGTCAGCATGACTATTTCATCTTCAGGAGAATCGGATGCGTACCCCACGACATGGATGTTCAGAAATTTCAGGAGCTCCCTGGGGGCATTTAAAAAAGACGGCGAATCATGATTTCCTGCCGTGACCACCACATGACGGTTTGGAGCGGCCGCCACACGGTACAGGAAACGGTAATACAACGTCTGTACATAGTTGCTCGGCGTGCTGTTGTCGAACACGTCGCCCGCCACGAGCAGCACATCAATATTTTCGTCTTCGATAAGACCGGCCAACCAGTCAAGGAACGCTTTGAGTTCCTCGTATCTCTTGCGGCCATAAAGGGCGCGGCCAATATGCCAGTCGGATGTGTGGAGAAGCTTCACTACTTATCCTTCCTTGTGTTTTTCTTCGAACCCGATACGGTCACAGGGCCTCTTGCCATGGCCCTCCGGGCGGCCAAGACTTGTTAAAGTGGGCATCTTTCTCGATTGCATTGATGACGGGATGTAAAAATGTCCTTATTTTTTCCATGATCGCTGAAATATTTTTCATGAGATCATGGCCTGAAGATACGGCATAACAAGCTTCTCAACTTTGCAGATTTTCGCGTATTCCATCAGCTTGGCCAGGCTTGCATAACGCTGTTTAAGATAGTCCCGAGCCGCCTCAAGAGCGACATCGAGCCCCACCGTATTGCGCCAACGGAAACAGTCAATCACGGTTTTTGGCGCATCGTAAATAGGGATTTCCTGCTCCATAATGCGGTGAATTCCGATACCCGCCTGGAATGGCGAATTGCTGTAATAAATGATCCTGACCGGTGGATAGATTATTTTTGGTTTTCTTGTTTTTCTTTCTATAGCGATCCAGATTTCATGAGGAATCTGCGTAGTCAAGCCGTGGAAAGAGAGGGCCGAAATCAGACAGATGACACCGTTGGGAACAGCCTTGGCAACCTCAACAAGATTAATCTCCGCCGGGATATCCATATCAGCAAGCCTGTAAATTCCCCGGGTAGTTGAAATCAGCGCCCCTTCATCACGGAGACCATATAGGGTCCTTCTGTGTATTCCCTGCTGAAATGCCTCATGAGTGCGGATAAACCCACCCCGATTCTGGATAATGTCGATTGCTTTTTCTTTAGCGCTCTTCATGGAGGCATGGTACATAAACGTCGGCAAATTGTCAAGTTTGCCGACATATTTTGACCATAAATATGATGTAATCTATCGAGCAAAGTATCGACATGCACCGTTTACGGCCATACAGGGCGCGACCGATGTGCCAATCGGAGGTTCAGAGTTGACTTGCCAGCTTGAAATAATCGTCCATCCCTGGAATGTCCATGCGTAGAAATTGATCCTGCAGACGAATGGCCCGGTGGATCAGGTTCGTATCGTCGGTTTCGTCTGCTTCCCTCAGAATGCTGGACAAAGCGGCGATCAGCGGTTCGGTATGCCATATCCGATATGGGGTGGGCATCGTGCCGAGTCTTTCAGCAAGTCGTTCACAAATGTCAAGAGCAGCGACGGGATTTCTCCCGGCAAAGTCCGCAATCCAGTCGAGGAGAATATGGAGGTCAAAATGTTGATCATCAGGTGCAATACTATCAATAAAATTTAAAGCAACATCAGGACCGAGGTGACGGCCTTGATTCTTCGGGTCAAAGGCGTGCTCGATACGTCTATATACATTCTGGTCCAGATTCTTTGTTTGAAGGATACGTCGTAGCCCATTAATGCAAAGATTGTCATGCAGATGCTGATCCAGATTGGCCGCGAATACCTGAGAAGCGCCCAGCCAAGCTTCGGTTAAGTTCATCGACTCCAACTGCTGAAATAGATTGTCCTCTTCTATATGTCCGGAAAGTACCGCCAAGGTAGCAATTCGGCCCCACGCTCCCCCTGCTTCATCTGGAGCTTCGTTACGCATTCTGTTCAGACAAGGAGCGACTTCCTCGAAATATTCGTGATACTGGTGATAGAGGTGCTTTTCAGCGAGAGGCCACAGATGGATTTGGGTCTCGCGAAAGATGTCGTGGAAAATCTGCCACCCTAGGGTATGGCGTCTGGAAGTCAAAAAAAGTAAATGGTCCAGTACGGCCGCACGGACAGCCCCGATAGGGTCGCGTGCAAAATGACGCAGTAGGGGAAAGAGCAATTCGGGCGGTTCAATCTCCTTTTCCAGGAGTCGATTGTACAATGTGATGGCATTGCCGGCCGCAACACCGCGAACGGTGTTGATAGCGTCAGACATGAGATCCTGGGCTGTGATACCCTGCTTATTCTGACTGAAGATCCTTTGTCGTTCTTCTTCAGGATCGGGGTGGTGGAGCAGCCGGAACAGTTGAAAAACAAGTCGTTCTACCGAATCATGATCCTCCAGGACCTCGCAGCAGGCCTCCAGTAGGCGGGCAACTGCATGACCATCATCCCACAATTTAGGGCGGCCCTCAATCAGATCTAATAACGAACGAGCTAGGCTTGGTCCATCCGGCAGAGGCTCAACCGGTTGCCAACCTTGTGGTGGCTGTAATCGTCCGAAGCGGTAGCGAAGATGATGGGCTATGCCGTCGAGGAGGCTGGTAATATACCCAGCCGACCGAAAGCCTTGCTGCTCAAGAGTGAGCAGCAGGGTAAAGTAGCGCATCGGGTTTATGGCACTCGCCTCGCTCAGAACATGCGCCACACTGTCACGACCGCCCTTATTGAAATCTGCGGGATGACTGCTGCGGTCATTGTAATTGGTGTAATAATCGAGCAGACGGATCGTATCGGTATTATTCAGCTTTATAAAATTTTCGAGAGGAACCGGAGACCCAACGAATCCTCCCCAAGAGTGGATGTGCGGCTCAGGTAAGGCGGTGCCGAACTGCGGCTTGAAACGTTCGACGAAGTCTTGGCTGTCAGGGAGCCTGAATATCGCGGGTATCCAGACGAGGTAATCATAGATGGTGCGGTGTACCCATAAAGGCATGCCTTCCTCGCCCTGAATCTCGTCTTCATAAAGCTTGAGGACGGTTCGCTGATTGGTCTCCTGAACTTCGGAAGGCAACAGATGATAACCAGCCTGAATCAATTCGCCCAGTTCATGCTCAATGTGGCCATAGCGAAGCAGTTCCACATCCGTCAGGAGATGGACCATGCCATTCACATTGGTTTCCGGATTTTCCTTATAGACAAGGGCAAGGAAGTATAGCAGTGTCACTTCCCGGAGGGCTCTGAGCTGCGGTTCACTTCTTTTCCACCAGTCATCATTGGCCTGAGCATGGTACTTGAGAGCATGCTCAACACCGGCAAGCAAAACGGTAAGATCGTCAGCAGGGTGCGCATCGTGGTGGCTGTGTCGATATTCCCAGGACGAGCTGTGTAGGAACGCTGATCTTAGCCGATGCTTGCTGGAATAAATACTATCTTTAGTTGCCCACTCCTCCAAGGTATTGATAACAGCATCCAAAAACCAATCCGAACGGATCAACCTGTCTTTCAAAAATTCTTTGTAATGGAAAACGTGGGGAGCACAGTGCAGTTTTTTTGAAATATCGAAACGTCGAACATCCTGCGGGTCGACATCTTTAATGATATATTGCCACAACAACTCGTCGCCGCGGTTCGTGGCTTCTGTATAGAGGTTGAGGACCTGTCCAAACAAATCCCGCTCAGCTCTATTTTCAGCTAACAAAGTTTCGATCAGTTCCGGGATGCCTTCAGTGTTCCAGTGTTGGAATTTGTGGAGTTGGATGGTGATTCGCATTGCGAGATCATTCTTATCTCCCCAATTGTCGGAAAATGCACGCCTCCATAAAGAAACTACTTCGACTGGATGGCTGTTCATCCAGAGGTCGAACCTAGAGACAAGCAAACTGTACCAGTTGCCATCAGAAGCAGGTGACGAGAGCGAGGGCAGCCAGTGATCGAGAAGCATTTTCCACCAAGCGTCACCTTCGAGACGCCAAAACAAGCGGCGAAAAAGCTCCGGTTCATGTTGAAAGAGCCTCCGCAGCAATGGCCAATCATCTGTCTGCGGATCGATTTCTGCCAAGGACTCGGCGATCAGGCGCCTGAAGTGATAGGCGATCTCCGTGTCATGCAGGGCAGCCCATACTTGTCTATGGAAAAGGTCAGGGGCATGGGTCCGAAGATGAAACATGAAGGTACGCACCGCAGCACGCAAGAATGGAAAGGGAGGGTGTGACTTTATAAACCCGACAAGGTTCTCGTCGCGTGCTAGTGATGAATAGACTGCCAAATTGTCAAAAAGGGTCTGATGACTGAATCCGAGACCACCGATGGGGTCTTCATACAACACCCCGTTACTCACGAGCGCACGACGAATCGATTCACCAATTGAAAAAGTGGCGGGATGTATCAATTGAGTGCGTTCACGGAGTATTCGATCAGCCAAGGTCTGTAAAGCCCCCATCGCAGGTGCACCGAGGTCAGAATCCTTAGCGACCACCTCTTGGAGGTATACCTCTTGCAGTTCATAGGCCGTTCGTATGTTGAAGCGCCCACCGCGCATGGCTATAGCCTCGAACAACCGCAGATTTTGAGGGAGCACCAGAAGACGCCGCAAATCCGCATCCACCTTCTCCTCTGGAACGCCCCATTCCTTTAACAGAGGGGCCACAACCGTGTCAAAGTCAAAGTTCGCCACACGAATTTTATGCTTCCATTCGCGATCACGGAGGAGCGGGTCGTACTGAAGGTCAAATGAACGGCAGGCAGCCACCACTGTGATATTCAGTATGGGATTCAGTCGGTCAATCAGCCGAAGGAACATGGAGAGGGCTCCGTGCTCACGGTTCATCGACAGAACGTCCAAAGAATCGATAATCACCACGACCCGACGGTGTTCTGAAAGCCGACCGCAGAGACCTAGGATGTCTTCCGGAAGGCCAGCACTTTTCAGCTCGCTCTCATTTCGAAGTTTGGCGAAGCGATCTCCTTTGAGGAAGAGCAGACCAAAGCGAGGATCTTGCTCGATGCGGTCTGCAAGATCCAGCAGCAAGCACGTCTTGCCACTGCCTGGGCGATCGGTGACAAGTATGGTGTCAGTACCTTCCTCAATCAAACGAATCAGTTCCTTCAGCTCGGTTCGTTCAATTCGACGACCGCCAACGGTTCGCTGCCATGCTCTGCCGATGCGGGATGCATGTCGAAATTCTTGAAGGATTTCTGCCTCACTTTTCATGATCGCTTTCACAACGCCCTTTTGCGCCAGATGCTGAATAACATCGTCACGACGAATAGTTGATGTCGCGGCCTGAAGCTTGGACTGATGGGCGTTTAGAAAAGATTCAAGTACTGGTAGTGCAATGTCCACATGGGTAACCAATCTTGCCAGATCCTGCCTGTTTTGCCTATTCCAGTCCTCATGAGAGTGATGTGATCCGAATTCAAGGCGACGCAGCAGATTGAGAGATTCCGCCTCGGAACGTTCCCATTTATTGGCTATTGTGGTCAGGCTGGTTTTCAGGTTTTTGCCGCTCTCTCGCCGGAATGCATTAAGGTCAGGGTACTCTCTACTTGCGTCGGCAAGGGATTTGAGGTCGCCGAATGGTGTGGCGGAATAAAGTTCAACAAGTGTATCGTCCTTACTTTCTAACTGGTTTCGGATCTTTGGTAATTCGGTAGAGATGCTTTCATCAGATAATAACCAGGTACGATTCTGCGGCTGATTTTTTTTGGCTTGAATGTGGCGACGTCGGCCATCAGCATATACAACCACCACGTCATCGACACTGATTTTCTCGTCAATACCGGGAAGGCCATTGGATTCAGCTTGTATGTAAGATATCCCATCTTCGTCATTTATGAGTCGGATAAGCCAATGCAATGCTACCAGACGTTGGTAGTCGTCTCCTTGGTTGGATTTAGTGCCGGCTCTACTCATAGATGTTTTGGCTCCATAAGATTAATGTTCATCGTTTTGAAGAAATCGTATTTTGTCCCAATAATGCCTCATATTCATAGGCTTCTTGTAGTGTCTCCGTTTCGTGCCGCCACAACCGTCTCCCACCCCGGCAAATAGGCGTTCATAAGGCTCTTGAAAAGCTTGCCGTGATTGGGCACCTGGAGATGGAGAAGTTCATGGATGATGACGTATTCTTGAAAAGTTCTGGATTCCTTAAGAAGATCAGTACTGAAACATATCCGTCCTTTGGCTGAGCATGACGCCCACTTTTTTTTCATGATTTGGACTCGAATTTGCACGGGGTTCACCTTCATGATGGCAGCCCAGCGGGTAATGTCAGATTTAAACTGCTCTTTCGCAGACAAGCCCTTTCCTTTGTTATTGGATGGTTGAACATGCATAGCGAGCGCATTCCCCGCTGCTTGCGGCGGGGTTAGCGAGCGAATATGATGCATTTTACCTTGCATACGGAGATTCCCCGTCCGCCGCAGGCGGGCTGCGGGGAGCTTCAATCATTTGCGTTCCAGCCTCAAGAGCTTCTCAACTATGCCCAGCATCAAATCCTTGCCGACGACAGGGAGCATCAGCTTGTATAGTTCCGCCTTGAGCTGTCTCAGTTCCGCAATGTTGTCCTTGAAATTCGGGAAGCGGAGAAATGCGTTATTGACAATCGGTGCAAGATTTTCAAACCACTTCACGTTTTCCTGTTTGAGCAGCCAGTAAATCGTGAAGGTGTTTATGTCAAAACCTGTCTCTTCCTGCTGTCTCCGGGCTTCGAGAACCTCATTGATCAGCGCCTCTACTTTTCTGAGCGCATCGAGCGCCGTTATTTGCCGGTCGTCGAAAGCCTCCTGAATGGCTTCTGCTCGTTCCCCGATGGGTTTCAGATAGGGACTGCCGTCGCCTTCATCCGTTGCCGTTTTGATGATACTGTTGATGAGATTGATGACTTTTATATTGGTCGATGCTTTGCTGTCTTTCAGCGCCTTCAGGGTCGTCTCATCGATCTTGACTGCCGGCGTCGTGGTCTCCAGACCAAAGGTTTCGGCCTTTTCCCTGACCAGTTGTTCTGTTTTTTTTGCGATGTCGCCGTAGAACCCCGTTTTTTTCCTGAAGGCATTGCGGACAACCTGGTAGAGTATTGAAAGCAGGCCGAAGTCTTCCATATGGTCCCGAAGGGCGGGGGAAGGAGATAATATCTCGTAAAGCGTTTCCAGCTCTTTGAAAAATTTATAAAATTCCTCTCTCTTGCTCTGATCTACAAAGGCATCTATTGCCCTTTCGACCATCTTATCATCGACCTTGCCGCGGGTCAGATCGAGGTACGGTCGGGCTTGTCCCTTCATCAATTCGATAAAGCGAGCGAGCAGGACATCAAGGTTGTTGATCACCCCGCTGACGACATCGGAATCAAAGGCCAAGGCCTTTTCCAGTTTCTCAAAGATTCCTACAAAATCAACCACCAGACCGCAGGGTTTCTTGATGTCCCCTTCTTCCTCGTAGGGCCGGTTGACCCGCGCGATGGCCTGAAGAAGGACATGGTCGCGCATCGGTTTATCCAGGTACATGCAATACAGAATGGGGGCGTCAAAACCGGTGAGCAGCTTATCCGTTACAATGAAGATCTTCGGCAGGGCGTCCGGCTTGGGGAAAACCTTTCTGGCTTTCTTCTCCTCTTCCGCTGTCTGCTGGTGTTTGTAAACGAGGGGATATTTTTCACTATCATTGTGGGCGGCCGTATAAATGGCCGTTGAATATTCCGGCGGCAGGAGCTTGTCGAGGGCCTCTTTGTAAAGGGCGCAAGCCTCCCGATCCACACCAACCACAAAGGCCTTATAACCAAGGGGCTCGACATTCTCACGAAAGTGCCCGGCAATGAAGGCCGCGACCTTCTCCACACGGTCCGGCGACTTGAGAAAGGTCTTGAGCTTTACCGCCCGGTCTAGGATATTATTCAATTCATCGACATCGCTGACCCCTTCCGCCTCAACAAGGTCGAGAAATTCCCTTTCCAGTTCTTCTCTGGGTACACGAATTTCATTGGGGGTCAACATATAATTGAGGGGGAGCGTCGTGCCGTCTTCGATTGATTCCGCAACGGAATATTTGTCCAGGTAACCTTTATCATCCTCTTTTCCGAAGATTTTGAAGGTTCCCTTGCCATAGGCCGTTTTGTCGATGGGCGTGCCCGTAAACCCGATAAGAGTTGCCTGCGGGAGGGCGGCGACCAGGTAGTTGCCCAGGTCTCCCCCGACAGACCGGTGGGCCTCATCCAGCATAACGATGACGTTGGGGCGGGTGCAGATGTTCTTGGGAATCCCTTCAAACTTATGGATCATCGAAATAATCAGCCCTCTGAAGTCCGCCTTGAGGAGTTGCCTCAGGCGAATCTTGCTGTAAGCCTGTTCAATGCTGATATCATGGGATTGCATCTCGCCGAGAATCCGCTCCACCCAGCCGGAAAGTTGGCCCTCCAGCTCATTGCGGTCGATCATCAGGATAACCGTCGCCTTCCCGAAGACATCCTTTTTCTCAAGAATCTGCTGTGCCGCCGTGATCATCGTGAAGGTTTTTCCCGATCCCTGGGTATGCCATATCAGGCCGGTTTTTTTCTTTTCATCGCTGCACCGCTGAACGATTTTCTCGATAGCCCTGGTCTGATGCTGGCGCAGGATCGTTTTCTGGAGTTCGTCATCCTTGACATAGAACAGGATCCATTCCCCCAGCATCTTGAGGAAATGCCCCCGGTCAAAAAATCGCTTTACCTTCTTTTCGAAGTTTCCCTTTTCCTCATCCTTCCAGTTGAAGATATTTTTCCGGTTCAGATTCCAGGTGGGGCCGTAGAAAAAATCAACCAGATAGGTCATATCGAAGACCTGCGGCGCCGTCAGCATTTCCGGGGTCTCCCGGTGATACCGCCGGATTTGAATGAGCGCCTCTTCCATCCCATTGGCTTTTTTCGCGCTTTTGGTCTCCACAATGGCAACGGGAATCCCGTTGATGAGAAACATGATGTCCGCGCGGTTTGTCTCACGGCCGTTCGTGTACTGCCACTCGGAGGTCACCTGAAACAGGTTACGCCCGGCGCGGGCAAAATCAACAACCGTCACGTTGCGGCGCCGCTTTTCGTTTTCATCGTAAATCGCCTGCTCCCCCCGGAGCCAGGACAGGATTTCCGCATTCCCCTCGATATTATTCCGGACGGCTTCCATGCGGTGAATAATGTCATCCACATTTTCACGGCACACCAATCCCGGATTCAGTTCAATCAGCTTTTCTTCGAGGACCCGGTAGAACAGAGGCCCGCTTTCCCCCTTTCTCAGGGAAAGGGCCTCCTCCTGGGGGACGACTCTCCAGTCGATTTCGTCTGCATACTTAACAATCGGGTCCTGCACGGTTGGTTTTTCTGTGCCTAAAGTCGGCGTCATGATTTCGCCCTTCTCATATATTGTCCCTGTTGATCAGGTTCACTATGACCTTGACGATGATGTCCTTGTCTTCGGGCCGGCTCTCCGCAATCATAAGGGTCAGAGCGACGAGGGTATTGTCGCCTATCCGCTTGCGGCCGTCACCAGCGTAAAGAATTCCGCTGGCATCCAGAAACCAGATGAACAGGAATGCCCCGATGCGCTTGTTTCCGTCAATAAAAGAGTGATTCTTGACCACGAAATAGAGAAGGTGAGCGGCCTTTTCTTCGATGCTGGGATAGGCCTCTTTCCCGTCGAGCGTCTGGTAGATCGCGCCCAGGGAGCCTTTGAACGATTGATCTTTTTCCCGTCCGAATAATGCAACGGGCCGCCCCTTTTTCATCGATTGTTCTCCGAGCTTGTCAATAGCTCTCCTCGCTGCTTCGTAGGTCAGGGCAAAAGGGGTCTTTTCGGTGGTATGCCGGATTTTCAACTGCCGGTGATCGTACTGATCCAGGAGCGATAAGGCATACGAGTAATCCGTGATCACCTGGAGAAGTCCAGTGGCTTCATCGCGGGCCAGTTCCCGGCTTTCCATGACCCGCTGCATCAGGCTGACTGTCTTCTGCAATTCCAGCAGGCGGACATTCTGTTCCTTTAGCCGCTTCTCATTGAGCGAATAGCCTTTCAGGATATGATCTTTGAGGACCTGCGTGGCCCAGATGCGGAACTGGGTGCCGCGTTTTGAGTTCACGCGGTAACCAAGTGAAATAATGACATCCAGATTATAGTAAACTACCGGTTTATCGGAATCAGCAATGTGCATTTTTTGCACATTGCTTTTTTTATCCAATTCCCCGCTCTTGAATATATTGCTCAAGTGCTTTGTGATGACGGACCGGTCCCTGTCAAAAAGGATGGACATCTGACCTTGATTCAACCAAAGGGTCTCTCCGCTCAGGTTGACGTCAAGGGCAGTCTTGCCGTCCTTGGTACGATAGATGACTATTTCGCCTTTGGATTCTTCCTTCATGCGCTTACCTCGGACACATCAATGTCCAGATCCTTCACCCGAATCTCGCCGGTCATCAGCTTATTCAGCATGGTTTTGAAGAGGTCTTGCAGAGCGGATTTCTTTGCGGTGTGGATCTCTATTGTTTCG
Organism: Desulfovibrionales bacterium; assembly: GCA_028715605.1. Taxonomy (NCBI): domain Bacteria; kingdom Pseudomonadati; phylum Thermodesulfobacteriota; class Desulfovibrionia; order Desulfovibrionales; species Desulfovibrionales bacterium. The sequence goes on along the minus strand of JAQURM010000011.1, from coordinate 24,473 downwards.
TCGATGATCATCAGAACACGAGCAATTTCTTTTTGTTCTTCTATATCGGAACTCAACATAATGTTGATTTCTTCAAATTTGCCCTTGCTCAAAATTGGCACAGGACTTGGGGATGCAAAGGAGGCAATATATTCAGATTTGTAATCCATAAGATACGTCACAAAGTAGGGATCGTAATCATTATTCACGATAACAGAGTTGATTTGTTGATTTGTTGTCGTCTTTTCCTCGACAGTAATACCTACCTTGCCAATGGTTGATCCTATGCAGACGAAACAGACAGATTCTTTTGGTAGTAATCGCGATACTTCCAATCCTTTATCCGTTATTTTTTTCTCAGTTTCGTAAATTCTCGTCGTCTTTCCAATATCATTAGGCGCAATGAACTGATAATGACCACCTTGATAATATTCTTTATGTTTTGTTGGCGGCGTTGTTCCGGTTACAATCTTACCGATGTCACCTATTTTTCCAATAAGCCAACTCTCCGGCATTGGCCCGATCTCTGTTTCTTTCAGCTTTTCTCCGCGCAGACCGTGAGTAAAGACATGATGCAGGGTGGATTTTTTCAGCTCCCGCGTCTTCTCGACAATGGATTCCTGAACCTCAATCGCTTTTTGAATCTTGAAGAGAACAGCGGCGATTTTTTGCTGCTCAAGAATTTGGGGAACAGATACCGAGGCTTCATGAACAAGGTTTCTATTTAAAGTGGGAACGCTTACTCCTGCTGCGTATTTACCAAAATTGAATGATTGGAAAAAATAATGAACGTAAAATAGATTATTTCCATGAAAATCTTCGACATATAACCCTGTGTTCAATGGCCAATAATCATCCCCGACATAATATGAAATGCCAATTGAACCACTTCGGCCAGTCACTACACCCGGACCTTTAACTTTAGCTTCATTGTGATAACCAACAATGCCATTTGACCCAACAATTGGTATAGAACCCTTCTTGCGATCTTGAATAGGTAAATCATAACCTCTGTGTAATGTCGCAAATTCTGCAAAACTCTTTACAGGCCAACTCTCAGGCATTTACCCTGTCTCCTTTTCGTAACTGAATTGCACCTTTTTAAAGATCGTTTGCAAATCGGCATTCACCACCTCAGTCTTCTTTTCCAAAGCATCCAATTCTTCCAGAATTTCCGGAATCGGCCGGTAGGTTTTTCCTTCATTCACATCCACATACCTTGACGGCGACAGGTTAAAATCGTTTTCTGCCGCCTGCGCTGTCGTGATGACTTTGACGAACTTTTCGACATCTTCCCCTTTGATGAAGGCATCGGCGATCTTGCGGACATTCTCATCGGGAATATAATTTTTCGGCCTGCCTTTCTTGAATTCCCGTCCGGCGTTTACCAGGATGATCTTCCCCTGCCGCGCCTTCGGTTTCGCCTTGTTGAAAATGATGATGATTCCGGCGGCGGTGGTGTTATAGAAAAGGTTATCGGGCAGGAGGATTACGCCTTCAATCCAATCGCGCTCGACAAACCTCTGGCGGATTTTTTTCTCCCGGTCCTCGCTTTTACTGCCGCTGCCGCGCGTGACGGCGCCCGTGTCAAGGACAATGGCGGCGCGGCCATGGGTATTCAGCGATGCGACCGTATGCTGTAACCAGGCCCAGTCGGCCTTGCCGGTGGTAACACCGCCCTGGGCTTCAAAGCGTTCGAAGGGATTATTTTCATAAATGGCCGGATCAAAAGGCTGGTTCCACATGGGATTGGAAACGACGATGTCGAATTTCTTCAGACTGGAATCGGAATCCTTGAATTTCGGATTGGTCATGGAGTTGCCGCGGACGATCTCGCCTTCCATGTCATGAACGACCATGTTCATCCGGGCAATGGCATAGCTGGAGCCGGTCAGCTCCTGCCCATAGAGTTTCAGCGGCCTCTGCACCTTGATCTCACGTTCCTGTAAAGCGAGTTCGCATTTGATTAAGAGGCCCGCGGAGCCGCAGGCAAAATCGTAAACCTCTTCTCCCTGGCGGGGGCGCATTATATAGGCCATCAGCCATCCCACCTCCGTAGGCGTGAAGAATTCACCGGCGCTCTGTCCCTGGCCTTCGGCAAATTTGCGCAAAAGATATTCATAGGCGCGGCCTAGGAAATCCGGCTCCACATCGTACAGTCCCAAGCGGTAGCGGGGATCGGAAAGGGCCTCGATCACGCCGGACAACGCCGCGTCGCTGATTTCCCGCTCCCCGCTGCGGGTCTCATTGTAATCCACGATGTCGATGACGCCCGTCAGGGATGGATTGGTCTTCGCGATCGCACGGACGGCCATCGTGAGCTGTTCACCCAGTGTTTTTGGTTTGCGGTCTTCAGGCCAGTCAAACTTTTCCCGACCGCTGACCACCGGCCAGCGCGCCTCGGCGGGAATATAAAACCGGACCAGTTGATGATCGGCTTCGATGATTGTCAGCGCTGTTTCCTCGTCTCCGTAAGTTTCGGCAAGCCGTTCAACTTCATCCTCAAAGACATCAGACAAGCGCTTGATAAAAACAAGGGGCAGGATGTAGTCTTTGAACTTCGGCGCGTCTTTTTCACCGCGGATGGAACAAGCGGCGCTCCAGAGCATCTGTTCCATAGACTTCGTACTCAAAACATCCTCCTTGGACAGTTTCCGGCGTCGATTCTTATGATTGATGCCAATATCCCCTGCGCTCTCCAGGTCGAAGCCCGACTCTTCTATTAACTTTAAAATAGCTTCCCTGGCCTTTCCGCGGGGCGATATCTTCTCGTTTTCCCAGCGGTTCACAGTGGCAAAAGAAACGTTTAGTTTTGCCGCTAATTCTTCCTGACTAAGATTCAATCTATTTCTGAGCTCTTTGACGACCTTACTTATATCCTTGCTATCGAGCATAACAACCTCCGTGACGGTGATTATGCTATAGCATTTATAACATTAGCAAGTCAAGGGCTATTTTTCAATTCATCCCACTCTAATTATTTATTGCATAATCTCCTATCGATGTCCGAGCGCTTATCATTGACAAACCATCCGGAATATGAAACTCTTGCCCCGGTTATGCCTTATCCATTCCCGTCAGGAACCTTGAGAACCGGCAATGAATAAAAAACCAGCGGCAATCAATATCATCTGGCTTTTTCTGATCCTTCTGTCCGTGGTGGCGGCGGCCTATAGCGGAAGGATGAAAGAGACCCTGGATGCCTCTTTTGAGGCGGCCAAGGGCGCGGTGGAATTGGCCATTGGGTTGGTGGGCATTATGGCCCTCTGGCTGGGATTAATGAAGGTGGCCGAGGTCGGGGGACTGCTTTCTCTGGTGGCCAGGGCAGTGCGGCCGGTAATGGTGCGGCTGTTCCCGGAGGTGCCGCCCGGTCACTCTGCCATGTCGGCCATGATCATGAATATCTCGGCCAATGTCCTCGGCTTGGGCAATGCCGCCACGCCGATGGGCATAAAGGCCATGATGGAGCTTGACAAGCTCAATCCGAATAAAGGGCAGGCAACAAACGCCATGGCCCTTTTCCTGGCCATAAATACCTCCAGCGTCACTATCCTGCCCCTTGGAATAATCGGGGTGCGGGCGGCCGCCGGGGCGGCCGATCCGGCATCCATTATTATCCCTACGCTTATTGCCACTATTTGCTCGACTACGGTAGCTATTGCCATGGCCAAGGTCCTGGCCCGGCGTAGCGAACCGGAGGGATACGCGGTAGATCTCGTTGTTCATCCCGGGGATGCCTCAGATTCTTCAGGAGGAGAAACGCCTGAAAAAACGGATCTCTCACCGCCCGGCCGTCTGGGCAAGGTGGTGGCCATCTCCATCATGGCGGCCATAGTCAGCGCCTTCATCTATCGGCTTACCAGGGACGGCGACGCCCTGGCCCTGGGTAAAGAGGTCATTACCTATTGGCTGGTGCCTCTTATCATGTGCGGACTTTTACTCTTTGGCTATATGCGCGGGGTCAGGGTTTACGAGGCGGCCACGGACGGGGCCAAGGAGGGATTTCAGGTAGCCATTCGCATTATCCCGTTTCTGGTTATGATCCTGGTGGCCATCGGCATGTTCCGGGCCTCCGGGGCATTTGATGTATTGGTCAGGATACTGGAGCCGGTTACCGCTCTGATCGGTATGCCGGTCGATGCCCTGCCGGTGGCCCTCATGCGGCCGCTTTCCGGGACCGGCGCTTTTGGTCTGGTCAGCGAGGTGGTCAGCCGTGACCCGAATGGTTTTACATCTTTTCTGGTTTCAACCATGCAGGGATCTACGGAAACCACCTTCTATGTGCTGGCTATTTATTTCGGCGCCATAGGGGTTACCCGGATACGCCATACCCTGGCGGCCGCTCTCACGGCCGACGTTGCCGGTATGGGCGCTGCCCTGGCTGTCTGCCATCTTATGTATTGACGGCTTCGTAAAAAGTCCATTTGCTACGAAATAGCGATCAGCCATCAGCTATCAGCGGTCAGCTTAAAGCGCCATTCCAGTTTCTGAAAGCTGAATGCTCCGCCCGGCATTAGGCCGGATAAAAACCAAGAAATTTCAAATCTCAAATTTGAGATTTGAAATTTCTTTTTTCAGCACGGCTGGAATCTTGATACGCTGTTCCTTTTCCATGGCCAGTAAGTATTTGGATATATACTCTACGTCAATATCCATTACTTCACTGATGTGCGTGAGGGTTACGGGGTTTTCTTCGATGAGGACGGAGAGCCAGTTTTTGATGTATTCGTCCCGGCGGGCGGCCCCTGAGGATGGACATAGTCTTTTCTTTCCGGTTTTCCTGGAGTTCACCTGACTAAGCCCGGCGGCAACAAGGCCCCGGATTCTTTTGGTCTCAAGATTGTTTTGTAACGTTCTGAGTTTTTCGCGGGCCACTTTGTTCAGATGTAATGGACCCAGGGATATTATCTTCTCTGTAAATTTTCCGGCTATGTCATGCAGTCCTCTGCCTTTTATAGCCGGGATCCTGTCAAGGCATAATCTGTCTGTTTGTATGTGTGCCGCAGCAAGTACGGCGGTTATCTCGCGGAATCTTTCAGCGCCGGAGTCAGTCTCTGTCCGGCTGCGGCAGTAATCCGGAGGGCATTCCAATATCAGGACGCCGTCAAAATTGGCCAGGAACGGCTCCAGCATTATCTCCGGCTCAATCCGGTATGAACAAGTCACCTTGACTAAGCGGATATCAACCGGCGCCCGGCCTCTTAAGCGTTTCATTAAGTCCAAAGGATGGCCGGTACATGTAAAAGTCAGTATGCGGGGTTCAAAACCGGATGTCACTTGTTGCCCTGCCTTCTCTTATACTCCATCTTTATAAGTTGCCATTTCTATGCCAACCCCTGCGTTTATATATAACTAGTTGGTTATATTATATATTTATTTGCAGCCTGTTTTCCCAAGACATTATTTTTGGGTAAATACTCCGCAGGGTAACGCAAAATGCCCCTTTTTAGGGATGTATCAAGGATGTCCTTGATACACCATCGAAATGTTGATAGAGAGCAATCGGTGATCTCCGATTACCAGGCCGCCGGGTTCAAATCCGAATATCGAATATCGAAATCCGAAACAAATTCAAATGTCCAAATTCCCAATGTTCCAAACAGCAGCGACGCCGATTGTTTTGGATTTGAATTTTAGTGATTAGATATTGTTTCGAGATTCGTGCTTCGGATTTCGGATTTGAAATAACCGCTGCACAGCAACCATAGTGTGTTTACGGTCAAGAGCTAACTCGTACGAAGATAGGCGGTGGATTCAAGGATGTCGTTTATTCTTGACTCTATGTGTTACAGTCAATAGTATGAGTGGCGTAATGGGATTTTCCGAGTTTCCGGTACAGGCAGGGAATTGTATTGATCTACCTTGACTACAACGCCACTACCCCGGTTGACCGCGAAGTAGCTGCGGCCATGCTGCCCTTTATGGAAGAGAAATGGGGCAATCCCGGCAGTTCGCACCAAATGGGCCGGGAGGCCCGGGCGGCGGTGGAAACTGCCAGGGGTCAGGTTGCCGGCCTCCTTGGGTGCAGGCCGCAAGAAGTGGTTTTTACCAGTGGGGGTACGGAATCCAATAACGCCGTATTGAAGGGCGTAGCTCACGCCCTGCGCAAGAAGGGAAAGCATATCATTACCTCGGGGATTGAGCACCCTTCCATCCTGCAGCCGGCTATTTTTTTGATGGAGAATGGCTGGGAAGCCACCTTTCTTCCCGTAGATAGCTATGGCATGGTTGATCCGGATGATGTCCGCCGGGCGCTACGCAAGGACACCGTTCTGGTCAGTATCATGCACGCCAACAATGAGACCGGAACTATCCAGCCCGTGGCTGAGATAGGGGCGATGGCGCGGGAGCATGGTGTTTACTCCCATAGTGATGCCGCGCAGTCCGTAGGAAAGGTCGAGACTTACGTTGAAGATATGGGCGTAGATTTTCTGACCGTAGCCGGCCACAAGGTTTATGCGCCTAAAGGGATCGGCGCCCTCTATATACGCGAGGGGGCCGCGCTGGAGCCGCTCCTGCATGGCGCGGGACAAGAAGGGGGCCGCCGCGCCGGCACGGAAAATGTTGTCCTGGCGGTGGCCCTGGGTGCGGCCTGCGCGGTTGCCGCCCGGCGGCTGCATGATGAGGCAGGCCGGCAAAGGAGACTGAGGGATCAACTCTTTGAAAAAATCGCCTCAGAGATTCCGGACGCAGTGCTCAACGGGCATAAGGATAAAAGACTCCCCAATACCCTGAATATCGCCTTCCCCGGCCTGTCCGGCGGGGAAATACTGGACGGTATCCCCGGTCTATGCGCCTCTACCGGCGCGGCCTGTCATGACCGTTCGGTTACCCTGTCACACGTCCTGGCCGCCATGGGGGTATCCAGGGAAGTTGGGATGGGGGCTATACGCCTGACCGTGGGCCGATATACAACCGAAGAGGAGATTTACCGGGCCGTTTCCTGGATCGTGGCCGCGGTCAAAAAAACAAAAAAAAGGAGCTATTAGGTGGAGAAAACAAGGCGTCTTCTTATTATAGCGGCAGTGGTCGCATTCCTGGCCCTGATCTTTGGGCAGACGGCGGCAGCCCTTTATACGGACTGGTTGTGGTTTGAGTCCCTCGATTTTTCTCTGCTCTTTACCCGGATATTCAACATCCAGGCCCTGTTGGGGCTGGTCTTTGGTCTGGTCTCCGGCCTGCTGTTTTATCTGAACGGGGTTTTTGCTCAGCGCTGGGGCGGACCGGCGGTCTTTGGCTCCGGTGAGTATCTACAGTTTTCGGCCATGGATCGCCTGTCAGAAAAGATCCCCTATCTTTTGAAAGGCGCGTCCATTCTGATAGGTGTAGTAATGGCCTTTTATGGGGCGGCTCAGTGGGAGGCTTTTCTCAGTTTCTTTTACGGAGTCCCATTCGGCAAGAGCGACCCGCTTTTTGGACATGATATCGGATTTTATATCTTTAAGTTGCCGTTTATCGAATTTTTGTTCGGGTGGCTGTTCAGACTCCTGTTTGTAATGTTTTTAGCTGCCCTGGGAATCTTCGCCCTCCGCCTGCAGATTGTGCTGTCGCCGCAAGGCGTCGATTTCCGGCTGCCGGCCAAGAGATATCTGGTCCTGTTTGGCGCGCCGTTTTTTGTTATTATAGCCGGTTATTTTTTCCTGGCACGGTACGACTTGCTCTATGCAAGCCGCGGCGTCGTCTTCGGGGCCGGTTATGCAGATGAAAACGGGCTTCTTCCGGCCTTGAATGTAATGGTCGCGATTTCCCTGGGCACAGCCGGCGCTTTCTTTTACAACTTCTTTCGCTATAATGTTAAGGCCATCTACGGCACGCTGGCCGCCTTTGCCGGCATCTACCTCCTCGGTATCCACATCTACCCCATGGCCCTCCAGCGCCTGGTGGTGTTGCCGAACGAGATAGCCAAGGAAACCCCATACCTCATGCGTGATATAGCGGCTACGCGCGCCGGGTACGGCATTACGAGTGTCGAGGAGCGTGACCTTTCCGCCGCCGCATCCTTGACGCCGGACAGCCTGGCCAGAAACGACCTGACCATCAAGAACATACGGCTCTGGGATCACCAGCCTTTGCTTGAGACGTATGGCCAGATACAGGAGATACGGACTTATTACAAGTTCCTGTCTGTGGATAATGACCGCTACTATATAAACGGCGAATACCGTCAGGTCATGCTTTCGCCGCGGGAGCTTTCCTATGACGATCTCCCCAGCCGGGTGTGGATTAACGAGCACCAGATTTATACCCACGGTTATGGGCTGACCCTGGGCGTGGTTAATCAGGTGACCCGGGAGGGGCTGCCGGCGCTCATGATTCAGGATATCCCGCCGGTTTCCAAGACCAATCTCAAGGTGGACAGGCCTGAGATATACTTCGGAGAGATTGATAACGACTATGTCTTTGTCAATACCAGGCTTAAGGAATTTGATTATCCTTCCGGGGAACAAAATGTATTCGCCCGCTACGAGGGCAGGGACGGGATCACAATAAATTCAGTATTGGACAAGGCCTTGTGGGCGTTTCGGTTTGGTTCTTTGAAGATACTTCTTTCCACGGATATAACACCCGGAAGCCGCATTCTGTTTGACCGCGATGTCTATTCGCGGGTAAAAAAACTGGCCCCTTTCCTCCGGATAGATCGTGACCCATATATGGTAATTTCCGGCGGCAGGCTTTATTGGCTTATAGACGGTTATACCTCTTCCGATCTGTATCCCTACTCCAGACGGGTGAAAGGCGGAGATAATTATATACGCAACTCGGTAGTGGCCGTGGTCGATGCTTACAATGGGAATGTGGAATTTTTTATCAAGGATGCCGGCGACCCGATAATTCGCACCTATGCCAGGATATTCCCCGGTGTATTCAAGCCTCTTTCCGCCATGGATGCCGATCTTCAGAATCATCTCCGCTATCCGCACTGGTTGTTCCGCACCCAGGCAAGCATATATGCCACATATCACATGACAGAGCCCCAGGCCTTTTACAACAAGGAGGATCTGTGGGAAATACCGGGCAGCTTACGCGCCGAGAATATCCAGATGGAGCCTTATTATACCATCATGCGGCTTCCGGGCGAGAACAAAGAAGAGTTCATCCTCATGACGCCGTTTAATCCCAGTAAGAAAGATAACCTGTCCGCCTGGATGTGCGCCAAATGCGATCCCAAAGAGTATGGAAAGTTGGTAGTTTATCGATTTCCCAAACAGAAACTCATATACGGACCACGACAAATCGAGTCCAGAATCAATCAGGAGCCGGAGATTTCCCGGCAGCTTTCGCTTTGGGATCAGCGAGGCTCAAACGTTATCCCCGGGACGCTTCTGGTTATTCCCGTCGAGGAGTCATTGATCTATGTGCAGCCCATATATCTCAAGGCCGAAACCGGACAGATACCTGAATTAAAGCGTATTATCGTAGCCTACGAAAACTCTATAGCGATGGAAGAGACACTGGAGCAATCTCTGGCCAGGGTCTTTGGATCGGGATTTTCCAGGACAGTCCAGGCGTCGGCATCCGTCCCGTCCGCAGCCGAAGAGCGGCCTTCTGAGCTTGGGGAGTCGGCCTGGCGTCATTTTGAAAGCGCCCGGCGCTATCTGAAAGAGGAAAATTGGTCCGCCTACGGTGAAGAACTAAGGAAATTGGGGGATGTGCTGAAAAGGCTCAAGGAGAAGAAATAAAACAGGCAAGATAGGTAAAAGCTTAAAGCTGAAAGGGCTTGTTTGTTACGCAAAACGAAGCAGGCACAGATGATATAGAGTAAGTATGCTGTATAAGACGGCGATGCCGGTAATCAACCAGTTGATACGCAGATGCCTGTTCAGGGCGCAGAGCAGGAGCAGTCCCCCGGCGGTCATAAGATATTTGAAGAGGAAGGCCTGATACCCGCCCAGTGTAAAGAGATAATACATGATCGGGTTCAATTCTCTTAGTCCCAGGGCTATCATGTGTCTTACGGTAAAGAGATAATCAAGTATTGAGCAGGAGAGGATAAATAACACAAAAAAAGGCAGGCGGTATCCCATGGGTATCGTCATCACGGCTGTCCGACTGTTCTTGTTACACTTGGCGGCAACAGATTCTTTGGTCAACATTTCTCTCTCCCCACTCTATTGCTTAAATTCTCTCATGGAAAGTGGCTGAGCTTTCTTTGCAAGACGCTGCAACGGCGGAAAGGTGAAGGCATGGCAGTAAATACTTGCAGTTAGACTGGTCACAAAACCCGCCAGCGGCCTTACCAAAACAATCAAAATTACCTTCTTTTAATTGCCTTCTGCGAATAACCGGGGTTACGGTTTGTACCTGACAGATATCACACAGCCCGGAGGATGGGCTGTTGGATTGATAAGGAGTAGAACAGACCACCTCCCATTTTTTACGGCATACAATACATATTACCGGTTTTTTATATTCCGCCCCGGTTGGAGATGTTCGCCCCCCGGCGAATGCGGATGTTAGACTGGTATTGTTCCCGTTACCTCTTTGTGGCATGCCCTTTTCCCTCTTTGCTATGGGCAAGCATATTTCATGCCATCACTCCGTTGTTCGTAATCTATTGTTTTAATTGATATTTGTTAGTAGCGCGGCGTTCTGTGTGTAATATTTTACCCTTTCGAGGGAAAATGTTTTCCACAATGTGGTATTCTATTACCCACCGTTCCGTTGGCCTCTGGCGCACGTGGCCCGCCGAAGGCGGACCGTGGCCGGGCGCAGAATGAGCCCCATTTCAATTAATTACCTTTCTATTTAAAGTTAATTGTTTTTCCTGCCGATTTCTATAAGTAAGCGTTCAGCTATCAAATGTACCAAAAACCTTTTCCTGCTGATCGCTTATCAGCTCAAAACGAGGGGAATTCAATGGAAAGCGGAGAAATTTTTGTATCTGCCGGGGCCGGGCCGTCAATTACAGGCCTGGCGGCTATGGGCATTGAAAATGAGGCAGTGAGACAGCTTAACGGCGTTTTTGCCCGGAATTTTATATGCATGCCGTTAAAGGTCATGGATGAAAAACTTCAGGTGGCCGTGGCCGACCCTGACGATTATGAAACCCTGGAGGCCGTTAAATCTTATACCGGTAAGGACGTGATACCGGTAACCGTGCCTGCTTCCGATATATTAACGGCGATTGATACATTTTACGGAGACCTGGAATATAATGATGCCGAAGTATCATGCCTGGAGGACATTCGGCCTACCCATAAGACCCTCGCGGTTATCTCGAATAAGGGAGGGGTGGGCAAGACGCATGTCTCCATTAACTTGAGCTGTGCCCTGTCTAAACTGGGTAAACACATCCTCCTCATCGACGGCGATCTGGCCAATGCCGATGTCTCCAGCAAACTGGGGATATTCCCTTCATGCAGCCTCCAGCATTTTTTCAGCCATGCAAAAAAAATAGAGGAGATTATTTACCGGACTGCTTACGGTTTTGAACTAATAGGAGGGGTCGCCGGAGAGTACAAACTGGCTAATCTCAATTATACCCAGCGGCATAAGTTTATTAAACATTTTTTGGCCACAAGCAAGTATTATGATATGACCATATTTGATCTTGGGGCGGGTATCAGCTATGCGGTGCTCGACTTCGCCATGGCCATGGATGAGATAATCATTGTGACCACGCCTCAGGATATAATCAGCGGATATGCGTGTGTAAAAGCCGCGTTCCAGCGTTTTATGGAAATCGAGAATAAACTCAGACGCGATAAGAAATATGAGGCCAAAGATTGTTTCGCGCCCTACATAGTCGTCAATCAGACGAGGAATCCCCGGCAGGGCAGGATGGTTTTTGAGAATATCGTAAAAACCGCGGACGAGAACATAAATGCCAACGAGACAGAGTTTGTTTTAAAGCCGAACTATATAGGCTCCCTGCCTTATGAGTCTGAGGTTATTAACAGGGCCGAGCTAAAAAAAAGGCCGCTTTTTACCGAATTTTCTCATTCGGGCTTTTCCCGTTCTATTGAATCCCTGGCCAAGGTCTTGCTCGACCCATCAACCGGACCGGAAGAAGAGACAGAGTCTGCCGGTAAGCTGTGGCGTATCTCTAAGATATTGGGCTTGAATTTCTTCTAGGCTGACCTTTGCGCCGTTTGATAATGGCCCGGGCGGCTACCAGACCGCTCACCGAAGCCTGTATAAGTCCCCGGGTAATGCCTGACCCATCTCCTGTGATGAAGAGATTTCTGGCCTCTGATTCCAGTTCGGTATTCAAACGAATACGATGTGAGTAAAACTTAACCTCCACTCCGTAGAGGAGTGTGTGCCGGGAATATACACCGGGCACAATCCTTTCCAGGGCCTCCAGCATTTCCATGATATTTTTAAGGTGGCGGTAAGGGAAAACAAAGCTGAGGTCGCCGGGTGTGGCCTCGGGCAGAGTCGGACGGGTGATACATCGGGAAATTCTTTTTTCGGTGGTGCGCCGCCCGGCCAGCAGATCGCCCAGGCGTTGGACTATCACCCCCTTGCCCAACAGATTGGCCAGGGAAACAATAGCCCGGCCATAGCCTATAGGATCATCAAAAGGTTCGGTAAAACGGCTGCTAACCAGAAGCGCAAAATTTGTGTTTTCCGAGCGTTTTTCCGCGTAACTATGGCCGTTTACGGAGATGAGGCCATCGACGGCCTCACTGACCACCTCGCCATAGGGATTCATGCAGAAGGTTCGAATCCGGTCGTCAAAGGTCTGTGAATAGTAGATAAGCTTGGCCTCATAAACCACATCCGTCAGCCTTTGCATCACTACCGCGGGCACTTCTACCCGGACGCCGAGGTCCACCGGATTGGGCGTGGCCGTAAGACCCAGGCGGGCCGCTTCTTTTTTCATCCAGCTAGCCCCTACCCGGCCCGGAGCGGCAATCACATATTCTCCCCGTAAGACCTCCCCGGAAGGTAATCGCACTCCCTTTGCCTGGCCTGATTCCACCACAATCTGATCCACTTTGGTCTCTGTCCGGATGCCGATTTTGCCCTGTAGATATTCCCGGATGTTGGTCAGGACCCTGACGCAGTTCTCCGTGCCCAGATGTCTTATGGGTGAATAGATAAACTCCATCTGGGCCAGCTTGGCCTGTATTTCCAGATTATCCAGGACCTCCCGTGGCGGGCTGTAGGTTTTAGCAGGGGCGCCGAAGGAAAGGAATATATCATCGGCCTGCTGCAGGAGGTTTTTTACTTCTTTCCGGGGTATAATCTCACCCAGAAATCCCCCTACATCCGGGGAAAGGGTGAGTTTGCCGTCACTGAAGGCCCCGGCGCCTCCCCATCCGCATAGGAGGTCTTTACCGGAGCGATCTGTCCTCTCGTAAATGTCTTTGCCCTGTTCAATAAGCAGTATGGGGCCGATCCCGGCTTTGGTCAATTCCAGACAGCTAAAGAGACCGGACGGTCCGGCGCCTATAACGATTACTTTATATTTCTTCATATCATCTTGCCTCATCAATAACAGTTCAACCTGGTTATTACTCCGGCGATTAAATATAAAAACTCGCCAAATCCCCCCATCCCCCCTTTACCAAGGGGGGGTGAGGGGGGATTTAAGTTTTTAATTGCCGGAGTAATAAACTGTTCAAACGGTTCAAGTCGTCTTTCCTCAGTGTACTCTGTGGTTTGTTTTTCATAGAGCTTTTGACATTACTTATTTTGGTTCCTCTTTCCATTTTATCATTTTTCTACACTTCGCACAGGGCTCTTCACTTTTCCTGTCGGTATCCTGGAGGCTGTTTGAAAAATGCATGACGCAGCGTGTGTCCGGACAATGGGATAGCCCGTAGAGATGTCCTATCTCGTGCACTGCCTCCTTGATTGCCCGCGTGGTGAGCAGAGCCGGATTTGCCGGCAGTTGATAAAACTCCTGCCTGAGACGGGAAATGGAGATTACGGCTATATCCGTGAGCAGGCCGGCCAGGCCAAAGACAAAATTCAGAGAAGGCGCATAGAGATCAAAGTCGGCGACGGCCAGCACCTTTCCGGATTTCTTTTCTCTTTCAAAAAACTGGACGATCATTTCGGCGCTGGATTGGTGGCGGCGGGGATTATAAGCCGTGTCCGGGATAGGTATGGGTTCCTTTTCTATGATGACCTTCGCATTAAATAGCCCGGCGAGCCGCCGGGCTATTTGTTCTGATAGCCACGCCTCGGGTTCTTTAGCTCTCGCTGAGGAGATTGGTTGGATGTAAATGTGTTCGGCCATATATCCTCATACTGTTTTCAGCCGCCCGTTTTCGGCCCAACCTGCGGCCATAATAATAGTTGCATGTTGGAGACGTTAGCTCCCACCGGCCCTTGTCATTTGCGGGAAGTTCGCCTGAAGGTAATATGGATTTGCTTGACACTGCTTTCGATCTCATTATAGCTTACTTTATCACAGAAATAGTAGTAAGTACAAAAATGATATGGAATTTTATCTGTTGACCGGCCCGCTTTTACAAAATATTTGACAATATCATTGTATATAGCGAAAATTTAATAAGGTTCATCGTGAAAGAGTGTGGGTAAATTCCCTTTAAAATAAGGCGTGCCTCTTATTATCCCTCCTTTAGTAGGGGGGCGAGGGGGATTTGAAAATTCCTGGCAGTAACCATGCTTTCGTATAATAACAGCCTGAAACAGTTATGATTTATAAAATCTCCCCCACCCCTCTTTTCCAAAGAGGGGGAATAGAGAAGAGTAAAAAATTACTCGCTTGATTACGCGAAGACCCTTCATGTTAAAATCGACGTGGTCCTTTAGGACAAGCTTATGTCAGGAGATAATTCATGGGTGGATTGGGATTAGAAGGCGCGCTAAATAGATGCCCACTTTTCGCCGGGCTGGCCCCTGAAGACTTGCGGCAGGTTTCTTCCGTACATGTCAGGCAAAGTTATGCAAAAAGGGAGCTTATCTTTTCAGAAGGAGATGCGGCTAAGGGATTTTATGTAATCCTGGCCGGTAAGGTAAGGATATTTAAAACATCTCCGGAGGGCAAGGAGCAGATCATCCATTTTTTCTCTACGGGTGACATGTTTGCCGAGGTAGCCCTATTCCACGGGACTACCTATCCGGCCTCAGCCGAGGCTTTAACAGATACGGATCTCCTTTTTTTCCCTAAACAGAGATTTTTACGGCTAATTCAGGAGCAGCCTCAACTCAGTCTGAACATGATGGCTAATCTAGCCATGATGCTCAGGTATTTCACTAAGTTGGTAGAAGAACTCTCTTTGATGAATGTTTCCTCCAGACTGGCTGCCTATCTGCTGAACACAGCAGACAGATACAAAGGGGATAAGTTTGTTTTGGAGATAAGTAAAAACCAACTGGCCTCAAGATTGGGTACCATAAGCGAAACGCTTTCCAGGAGCTTCAGGAAATTGAAGGATCAAGGCATCATAGAGATAGAACAGGACACCATTTGCATACTCAATCGGCAGGCGTTAGCGGATATATCGACCGGCCTGACCCCTATGTAAGCCTTTTGACTTAAGTCAAGGTTATTTGTCTCCTTAGTGCTTATATTACAGGTGAAGAAAAAATAAGGAGGAGACAAGATGACCATGCAAAAATCAGAAGGTTCAACATGCCGGGTCTGTCCCTTGGGAAAAATGATGGGGCAGAAAGGGTGCCCCGGCACAAAATTGAAAATGAAGTTGCTGGCCTGGTTAAAAAAACATGCGCCGCAAAAATAAACGGAAATGGAATAACCGTTAGGCTGAACTATTTAAGGAGGACAAATTATGTCCAGATGCCCCGGCCAGGATACCATGTACTGGAAGCCCGAAGATATCTTCGAGGTAGCTTGTCCCGTGTGCAGCACGCCCGTGGAATTTTTCAAGGACGACAGTTCGCGCAAGTGCCTTGTCTGCGGTCTCAGATTCAGGAACCCCCGTCTCGATCCGGGCTGTGCCGGGTGGTGTCCCTACGCCGAGCAATGCCGGACCGGAGACAAGGTGCATTCAGTAGAGGCGGAGAGCCTTTAAAAAAATTTTTTAAGACAAAATGATGGAGGTGCATTATGGTGTACAGAGTTAGCCTAATGTTACTCGTGGCCCTGCTCTTTTCTCTCGGCGCCTCAGCGCAGGAATGCGCGGACTGCCACCGGAAGGTCACGGCCCATATCGTCTCTGACTGGCAGGCCGGCAAGCATAGCGAGAACGGCATCGACTGCCCGGCCTGTCATGGCGGCCAACACAAATCGGCTCAGGATGTCGCAAAGGCCCGGATCCCAACTCCGGAGACCTGCGGTAACTGCCATGAAGACCGCGTTCAGCAGTTCAAAAAAGGGAAACACGCCATGGCCTGGGCGGCGATGAAGGCCATGCCCACCGCTCACTGGCAGCCCATGGCCCTGACAGAAGGGTTGAAGGGTTGCGGCGGATGTCACAAGATCGGTTTGAAGACAGAACAGGAGATAAAGGATTTGGGAAAGGAGGGTGCCGGATTTGGCGTGGCTTCCTGTGACGCATGTCATACCCGTCACACCTTCTCGGTTCAGGAAGCGAGACAGCCTCAGGCCTGCCAGACCTGTCACATGGGCTTTGATCACCCTCAATGGGAGATGTATTCGTCTTCCAAGCATGGGGTCAGGTACTTATTAAAACAGAACAAGACACTTCCCGAGACTACCGCGGCGCCGACCTGCCAGACCTGTCATATGCAGGAAGGCAACCATGCGGTCCGAACCGCCTGGGGATTTCTGGCAGTGAGGCTCCCGCTGCCCGAAGACAAAGAGTGGGCGGCCGACCGGGTCACCATTCTTCAGGGGCTCGGAGTGCTCGACCCGGAGGGGAAACCGACACCGCGGCTGGATGTGGTGAAGGCGGCAGATGTGGCCAGGCTCACGCCGGAAGATTGGCAGAAGGAGCGCGACAAGACGATCAAAACCTGCAATCAGTGCCACTCTGTCAATTTTGCCGGGAGGGAGATGGAGAAAGGCGACCGGATGATCAAGGAGGCGGATCATCTCCTGGCCGAGGCCATCCGCACGGTGGCTGCCTTATACAAGGACGGAACCCTTCCCAAACCGAAAAACTATGCCTATGTCTTCCCGGACTTACTGACTTTCCACGATGCCCCCACGGTCATCGAACAGAAGCTCTTTGTGATGTTTCTAAAACATCGGATGAGAACATTCCAGGGTACATTCCACGCCAATCCTGATTATGCACTCTGGTACGGCTGGAGTGAGATGCAGCGGGACCTCACAGAGATCACGGAGATGGCTGACGAGTTCCGGAAATGTTGCCGGAGCCGTAAGAAATAATGGGAGGTAATGTCAAGAATTTTATGAAAATAAGCCACAGAGCGCACAGAGTTCACAGAGCAACATAAAGAAATCAAAAGAAAAAGACAGTGCGGTTAAGAAAGAAGCAGTTTCCCAAGCATCTTCGGAATCGTATGTGATCCGAGGCTATAGCTGAGGTATTTCAGGCGACAAGCGAGAACGTTCGAGATGGCAAGGGAGGGGGGAACCAAATCCGGCTGTAACCCATTGATATCTCTGTGTTCTCTGTGACCTCTGTGGCAAAAGTTTTGACATTACGTAACGAGACTATGAGGTGATGGCTATGAAAACATACAACGTACCTGAAATCTCTGAAGGTATATACTGGGTGGGAATAAGGGACTGGAACCGCAGAATCTTTGACGCCCTGATTCCACTTCCTCAGGGGACAACGTACAACGCTTATCTGGTGCGAGGAAAAGAAAAGACAGCGCTCATTGACACGGTGAATCCCGGATTTGAGAGGGAGCTGGAAGAAAAGATGGCGCAGGTAACAGGTGAAACCCCGTTAGATTACATTATAATGAATCATGCCGAACCGGATCATGCCGGCGCCATCCCTGTCATGACGGAGTTATATAAAGGGGCGCGGCTTATTACCACGGAGAAGGGCGCAAAAATGGCGCAGATTTACTATAACGTGCCGGCAGAAAGGATAAAGGCGGTTAAGGACGGGGATGCGATTGAACTCGGCGGCAAGACCCTGAAATTTATCGAGGCGCCTTTTTTACACTGGCCGGAGACCATGTTTACATATCTTGCCGAGGATAAGATTCTTTTCTCCTGCGACTTTTTTGGGGCGCATACCGCCTTTGGGCTCTATGACAACGAAGTTGAAGACATACTGCCATTGGCCAAGAGATATTTCGGGGAGATCATGATGCCCTTCAGAAAGATGGGTCAAAAGGCCCTGGAAAAGATACAGGATTTAGAGATCAAGGTCATTGCCCCCAGCCACGGCCCTGTTTATAAAAACCCGGAAAAGATCCTGGAGGTTTACCGTAAATGGACGGCCGGAGAGACGAGGGAAAAGGCGATCATAGTTTATGTCAGTATGTGGAAATCTACCGAGGCCATGATAAAAACCATAGTGGAGACGCTCTTAGCCGAGGGTATTGAGGTGAGCCTATATAACGTTGTCAATTCGGATATCGGAGATATAGCCAGAGACCTGGTCGATGCGCGCGCCATTGTACTCGGGACACCGACCGTACTGGGAGGAATGCATCCGGTGGCTGCGCACGCCGCAAATCTGGCAAAGGCATTGCGCCCGCCGTTGAAATACGGCGTTATCCTTAGCTCTTACGGCTGGGGCGGGGGAGCGCGCAGACAGGCCCTGGAAGTATTAGGGCCGACAAAGATAGAGGTAATCGACACCCTTGAGGTAAATGGCCCTCCATCAGATGAGGATCATAAAAAGATAGTTGAGATAGGAAGACAACTCTCCCGTAAAATTAAGGAAGGTCGCAGTGCTTAACCCGCTACGGACGGCTCAACGGCGTTTCGGCTTACTATTAAACGGCATTTAACTACATGAATTTGCAAATCCCCTCACCCCCCTTTACTAAAGGGGGGATGGGGGGATTTAATCTGTTTAATTGCCATAGCCATAGCAATAGCAATATGTTAGGAGGCTTATCCTGAGAGAAAGGTGCAAGGCAAAGGACCAACTCACAGATGAACTGGCACAACTGCGCAAGAGAGTTGCTGAATTGGAGGCAGCGGAGGACAAGCCCGGTCGGGCGGAGAAGATATCAGGGACGAGTGAGGAGATATTGGCGGGGATTATTGTCTCGATAACAGACCACATGAGCATGATCGATGAAAACCACAATATTATATGGGCAAACGATGTCGCCAGGGAATTGTTCGGGCCGGATCTGGTCGGCAAGAAGTGTTACAGGGCCTACCATGGGCATGATAAACCCTGTGAACCGTGCGTGGCGCGAAGGTGTTTTGGGGATGGAAGAGTTCACGACCATGAAACGGAGGTCATCGGGGCCGATGGGAGGCAGATGGTATTCTGGCGTGTATCCGGTGTGGCGGCCTGGCCCGGGAACTGCGGCCGGACGTGATCCTCTTGGATGTAGCCATGCCTAATCTGAACGGCATCGAGGCCACCCGTCAGGTTGCCGGCGTCAAGGTACTGGCCTTGTCAATATATTCGGACCGGCGGTTCGTGCTCGATATCCTCAAGGCAGGGGCTTCGGGTTATCTATTAAAGGACTGCACCTTCGCCGAACTGGTCAAACTTGCCATCCGCGAAGGCCTGATTTCTGCCTGAATCCGCCCTACATATATCTAATATTTTTGCTGATCGAAAATTCAGCTAATTAGAAGCCATTATTCATTACTTTTACCTATTATCTTATAGGTGCATCTAGCCGTAGTTGTAGGATAAAAACGGACGTCTATGCTTCGTTCGGAAGAAAGTGGTATACGGGTTTGAACATAAATATCCTCCTGGTTGATGACCATACTATCGTACGCGAAGGTATTCGTGCCCTGCTGGAACAACAGCCGGATATGAAGGTACTGGGCGAGGCAGAAGACGGGAGGATAGCCGTGCGTTTGGCCCGGGAATTGCGGCCGGACGTGATCCTTATGGATGTAGCCATGCCTAATATGAACGGCATCGAGGCCACCCGTCAGATCATGAACGAGGCACCGGACGTCAAGGTACTGGCCCTGTCCATCAATTCCGACCGGCGGCTCGTTCTGGGGATGCTAATGGCCGGCGCTTCGGGCTATTTGTTAAAGGACTGCACCTTCGCCGAACTGGTCCGCGCCGTTAGATGCGTAACAAACAACCAGACCTACCTGTCCCCCACCATAGCCCATATCGTGGTCAAGGACTATCTTCATAAGATGTCAGAGGCGGAATTTTCGATTTTTTCGGCCCTGACCAACCGGGAGCGCGAGGTAGCACAGCTTATGGCAGAGGGTAAATCCACAAAGCAGATCGCCTCTGCCCTGCACGTGAGCACAAAGACGGTCGAGACCCATCGCCAGCAGATCATGAAAAAACTTAAAATCCACAGCATAGCCGAACTGGTCAAGCTTGCCATCCGCGAAGGCCTGATTTTTATCTAAATCAGGACCGTCATTTATACCTTATCCACCTTGACGGCTTCATAAAAAGTTAATTTCTCACGCCAAGGCGCGAAGACCGCGAAGGAAAAATGAAAATCTGGAAATCAAGTCGTGCCAAAGGTCGTGCCACAGGCAGATTCGCCTAGGCGAAAAATCAGTAATAAAAGATTTTTTCATGAGTTTATGAGTTCCAAATTTTATTCTTTTTGCGTCCTTAGCGGCCTTGCGTGATATTTTGGACTTGTTGCGAGTTTGTCAACCTTAAATTCAGATATATAGAAGCCAGAATTCAGTATTTTCCCCTATTATGTTATGAGTTCATGCAGCCGTAACTAAGACAAAAGAAGGGATGCAGGCGTGTAAGCCTGCCACCAAAATCAAGGAGGATAAAGGTATGCCTACCAAGAGTAAGAGCAAGGTTAAAAAGGTCGGAACCAATGATGCACTGGTAAGGGAACTTAACGAGGCCAAAGCCAGGGCCAGGCAATGCGAAAATATCGTAGCCTCGATAGCCGCACCCATGTTTGTGACCGATAAGGACCTGGTCATCACCTCCATAAATGATGCGGCCCTCAAGGCCATGGGCTATGCCCGGGATGAGGTGGTGGGGAAGATGACCTGCGCCCAGTTCTCCAAGACACCCTTCTGCGGCACCAACCAGTGTACGATCAAGAACTGTATGCGCACCGGTGAGGTAATCAACGGTGAGACGGTGGCCGAGGCCAGGGACGGCAAAAAGATCCCCATCCAGGCGGCCTGCTCCGCCCTGTTTGACGAACAGGGTAAGCCCTACGGCGGCATGGAGGTTATTATAGATCGGTCTGAGGCGGTCCGCGCCAAGTGGGAGACGGATAATATCCTTAAGTCCGTAGCCGCACCCATGTTTGTAACCGATAAGGACCTGGTCATTACCTCCATAAATGATGCGGCCCTCAAGGCCATGGGCTATGCCCGGGATGAGGTGGTGGGGAAGATGACCTGCGCCCAGTTCTCCAAGACACCCTTCTGCGGCACCAACCAGTGTACGATCAAGAACTGTATGCGCACCGGCGAGGTAATCAACGGCGAGACGGTGGCCGAGGCCAGGGACGGCAAAAAGATCCCCATCCAGGCGGCCTGCTCCGCCCTGTTTGACGAACAGGGCAAGCCCTACGGCGGCATGGAGGTCATCATAGACATAACCGAGGTCAAACGCCTGCAGAAAGAGGCCGATGAGCAGCGGGAATACATGGAAAGACAGGTGGCCATGCTGGTAAAAGAACTACATACCCTGAGCCTCGGAGATCTGTCGGTGAACATTGTCGCTGAACGACAGGATGAGATCGCCAGGGTCATAGAAAGCTTAAATAAGGTTATTGAAAGTCTCCGGGAGACCGCCCGGGTGGCAGAGGCTGTTGCCTTGGGAGACTTGACGGTAGAAGTTACCCCTAAGTCAGAAAAGGATATTCTCGGAAATGCCTTTAAGAAGATGATTAACGACTTGCGGAATATCGTCGGCCAGATAAAGGACGCAGCCGATAATGTAGCCTCCGGCAGTCAGCAGACGAGCAGCGGGGCGGAACAACTCTCGCAGGGGGCAAACGAGCAGGCGGCTTCCATTGAGGAGGTCTCCAGCTCCATGGAGGAGATGAACAGCACGGTGACGCAAAACGCAGACAACGCCAAACAAACGACTTCTATTGCCGAGAAGGCCGCCGGCAATGCCCAGGAAAGCGGCAAGGCCGTGGCGGAAGCGGTCGGAGCCATGAAGCAGATCGCAGAAAAAATATCCATTATTGAAGAAATCGCCCGCCAGACAAATCTCCTGGCTTTAAATGCGGCTATCGAGGCGGCCCGGGCCGGGGAACACGGACGGGGCTTTGCGGTGGTGGCGGCCGAGGTGCGCAAGCTGGCCGAGCGCAGTCAGACCGCGGCCCAGGAGATCGCCAACCTCTCCGGCAGCAGCGTTCAGGTGGCCGAACGCACCGGCACTCTGGTGGCCGAGCTGGTTCCCAATATACAGAAGACCGCCGAGCTGGTTCAGGAGATAAACGCCTCCAGCACTGAGCAGGCCAGCGGCGTTGAACAGGTGACCCGGGCTATCCAGCAACTGGATCAGGTGGTGCAGCAGAATGCCAGCGCGGCGGAAGAGATGTCGTCCACCGCCGAGGAACTCTCCTCCCAGGCCGAAAACCTCCTGGAAACTATCGGATTTTTCAAACTGGACGGGCATGGTGAACGTATCACAAAAAAACCGGACGCCGGGCGTATTTCTCAGCCTCGCGGCCCGGAAAGGAAAAAAACGGCGCCGGCAACAAAATCCGCCTTACATAAGACGGATATCAAACCGGCCATAGCGCATAAATCGACCGGGATAGACCTGAAAATGAAAGACAAGGATATATCCGATCAGGAATTCGAGAGATTTTAGCCCAAAAGGAGACTTAGTCATGGCTGATATTAAACAGTACCTTACATTTGTCTTAGGTGGAGAAAACTTTGCGCTCGAGACCTCAAGGGTGAAAGAGGTCCTTGAATATACCACCATTACCAGGATTCCGCGCATGCCGGACTTTCTCTGCGGCGTGATAAACTTGAGGGGCAACGTGGTTCCGGTCATGGATATGCGTTTAAAACTGGGGATGCCGTCGGCCGGGCGGACGGTTGATACCTGCATCGTGATTGTTGAGGTGGATCTTGATGATGAATCGGCCACCATAGGGTGCCTGGTGGACTCGGTCAAGGAAGTCCTGGAGATAGCGGCCAATGAAATCGAACCCCCGCCCAAGATGGGGATGCGCCTTGGAACGGATTTTATCCAGGGCATGGCCAGACAGGGCGAGAGTTTTACTATCATCCTGGACATCAACCGGATAATCGCGGCTGAAGATATAATGCTGCTGCAAGGCGCGGCCGGTAAAGGAGCCGAGTCGCCGATGAGGAATCCCGCCGAGGAGCATGCCAATATATAAACGAAAATTTGGGTAGAGTAGGGAATTAGAGATAGAACACACCACTACGCCGGTTCCCTGCTCTGCCCTTATTTTATCTGAAAAACGTTTTTACTATTACCCACCAAAGGTTGCTTGCCGATATCTGCTGATAAATATACTTTTCCACCAGATCATTTCCGAGTCTCAGGGGAGTGGTGCGTCTGAACTCTGTGAAAAAACGTCTCGATAACAATCCCGATCTTATCAGCGTGCCCCCACAACATAAAATATACCCTCGGCCCTCGTAATAACCCTTGCCTCCATTAGAAATTACTCAATATCGGCTTCTCAGAAAAAATTTATAAATAATATGGGCTAACAATCATTTTAACTTAATTTGCCAAAGAAAGTTTAAAGTCTCTAGAGCGAGGCGCCGATATTAGTCTATATCTTAATAGGGGAAATCCAGTAAATTTGACTTCCAAATAGATGAAATTATGGTCAGGATAAATATGGCTCTTTACTAAAATGCAAAAGTATAATGTTGCCATCGTCTTGCGGCGCTACAAAAAGGCAATTAAGGGAGTGTGATCCTTGGTTCCTACGATCAGAGAAAACAAGACCGACATGCACAACCAGCAGGTATCCGTGAGGAAAACTCGCAGCCACACGGACTCCCATCAGGGAAGAATCGGCCACACGAAAAGCTATAAAAACGTATACAGGAACCGTATGACTTTGGTCTGCTTTTTGGGAGGCCATGTCGGTTGTCTCAATAGCCCCTATGAACGTGGGTCGGGATCCACCGTGACAGAGGAAAATAGCGTATTTTCATATGGGAAAAAAGAAATTGGCAGCAGATCCCAGGCCATAGACACAATGGTAATGAAATACCGACGTACATAATCGGCGAGGGGCTTTGCCGCAGTTGTGTGTGGCCTTTACGGTGTTTTGAAAGGTGCGGGTTATGTTGTTGTGATATTTGTAGCAAGCCCGGAAGTAGATCTGAGATAAGGTGCGATCACAGCCTGTGGGGGAGACTTCTGGGGTGAAGCGAGGTTCGAGGACGGTTAATATATTAAGAAGATATTAAACAAAACAGAAGGAGGATAAAGGTATGCCTACCAAGAGTAAGAGCAAGGTTAAAAAGGTCGGAACCAATGATGCACTGGTAAGGGAACTTAACGAGGCCAAAGCCAGGGCCAGGCAATGCGAAAATATCGTAGCCT